>JAEDMI010000076.1 GCA_016303085.1 Acetatifactor sp. | reverse complement strand
ATATACTCAAAGATTCTTCCTGCCTTTCTACCCAATCTCATCCACATCGCTGAAATGCCAAATTTTGATACTGAACTCCACAATAGGAGTATCGCAATACAGACATCTCTTTGCGCCCAGCTTCGGCAGCGGTGCGCCACAGTTCGGACAATTCATAGCCAGTCCTGAGTCGGCCTGATTTTCCACCACATCACGGTCCTGTATATAAATCATCTCCACATTGTAGCGGCTCTGTTCCAGCCTGTCCTTCTCTCCCGAAATTACCTGACCGTCTTTTTCCTTAAAATGGTTATACTGTACGGATGATTGGAAAATAATACTGCATCTTCCCTTTATTTTCCGGTAAGTTTTTATCTCAGTTCTATGGATTCTTATATTTTGGAAATGCTCTTCCGCGTTTTCGTTATCCAGAGCATTTATTCTCATATTCAGCTTTTCTCTGAGTTCACTGGTGGTACTCTCGGTAAGCTTCGACATGCTTTTGCTGTCAATCCCCTGTAAAAAGCCCACCAGGACATTCTCCGCACGGTTCTTCATCTCCTCAAAATGAAATTCCGGGAAATCCCGCAAAATCTGAGGAAGATACAGGCTTGTAGCCGCCGAAACGGACTTGGGGGTAATCTCTGCCTCTCTCTCCATTTTATCAAAGCTTTCCGACAGAGTATCTGCCCCAAACGCCATTTGGGTAAAGTTTCTCACCTTTTCCCTGATTCTTCGATAAGCGATATAGCCGCCGATGCCCACTGTAAGTACCAACACCAATATCACTATGGTTCCAATCTGACCTGCCGTCATTACCTTCTACCTCACTCCCTGCCCTGCTGTGCAAAGGATTTTCTGTCTGAAACACAATTCGCAGCAGCCCGTCTTCAGGAACAGCTGAACGGCCGACTGCTGCGATTTTTCATTTCCTCATAATGAATCAACCGATATTATTTATACACGGTCATTATCGTCAAAAACATCTCCGCACTCAGGGCAGAACTTAGGAGGATGTGCGGGGTCTTCAGGCTCCCAGCCACACTTATCGCACTTATAAAGAGGAGCTCCCTCAGGTTTTTTCTTTCCGCACTCCTGACAGAACTTGCCTGTATTTACATGACCGCAGGAGCAGGTCCATCCTGCATTTGCGGGCTTCGCAGCGCCACATTCCTCGCAGAACTTTCCTCTGTTATCCGCCTTGCCGCAGGAACAGGTCCAACCCAATACCGGTGCCGCCGTGGGATTTTGCATCTGGGACATCTGCTGTGCGGGAGCAGCCTGCTGCTGTCCGCCCATCATATTAGGCATTCCGTTGCCGCCCATCATGTTGCTCATCATTCCCATAGCCATCATGTTCATAGCGCCGCTCATAGGATTTCCGCCGTTCTCTCCGCCGCCGGACAAATCCGTATTTTCAATCATGGAAGCAAAGGCTTCTGTCTTTCTTGCGGCCTGCATATCCGCATTGCGAAGCATAGCGGTATCCTGCCACTTCTGGAATCTCGCCTTATCCTCTGCGGGCATATCTGAGGAGTTGATGGACATGCTCACCATCTGAATACCGCGCAGTTCGGTCCATTTCTCTGTCAGAGCTTCAGAAAGAAGTCCGCAGATTTCCTCGGAGAAACCGGGAATTTCGTAAGGGCGTACCCCCTGGGCGGACACCTTTGCCAGAGCAGGCTGCAGAGAAGTCAAAAGCTCGCTCTTCAGGGTAGTCAGCAAATCTGCCTTCTTGTAACTGTCGGTCACATTACCGCAAACATTTGTGTAGAACAGAATAGGGTCTACAATCTTGAAAGTATACTGTCCGTTTACCTTAACTGCAGTATCGAAATCAAATCCGGTATTTCTGTCCACTACGCGGAAAGGAATCGGGGTAGGTGTACCAAAGAGGTTATTGATGATTTCCTTGGTGTTAAAGAAATATACTCTCTGATCCTTAGCCGTATTTCCGCCAAAGGTAAATCTTGTTCCCAGTGTACCAAAGCTTTTTTTGATGCTGTCGCCCAAATCACCATAGAAAAGGCTGGGTTCTGTAGAATTGTCATATGTAAACTGCCCCGCTTCGGCACAGACATCCACGATTCCGCCCTGGTCTACAATAATCATACACTGCCCTTCGTTGACGGCAACGACGGAACCGTTTGAAATAATGTTATCCGATGCCTTTGTGTTGCTGTTGCGGCCATCATTTACTCTCTTCTGGCCTTTTACCATCAACACATCATTTGAAAGAGAATCACAGTAGAAATACTCTCTCCACTGGTCAGCCAATACGGTTGACAGTGCGTCTTTTGCTGCTTTAATTAATCCCATTCGCTTATCCTCCGGTTTTTAATCTAAAATCTTCTTTCATTTTATCAAATTTTTTCCGTACTCTCAACTGGTTTTGCAAATAATGTTTACAAAACCTCCCATTTAGAATAAACTGAAAGAAGGTTTATGTGTTACAACTATATTTTAGAACAAAGGAAGAAATCTGACATGGGAAAAAAAGCTACAAAAGCCGCCGATAATATGTATTATCTTGCACGTTGCGAGGCAGCAAAAACAAATGACGACTTTTCCAGCCGTGAAAAAGCCGCCGAAATCATAGGAATCGACAGAACCAGACTGGCACGCATTGAGTTGGATACCATCGCTCCGTACCCGGAAGAGGTGGCAGCAATGGCGGAAGCCTACAATGTCCCCGAGTTGTGTAATTCCTATTGCGCCAGAGAATGCCCCATCGGGAGAAACAGCGTCCATGAGGTAACTATCGACGACTTTGACCGCCTTGCTTTAAAAGTGTTAGGTTCCCTAAAGGATATCGATTCCCTGCGTGCGTCCCTGATTGCCATTTCCGAGGACGGAGTCATCGAAGAAAAGGAGCGTCCTGCCTTTCAGGAAATT
This sequence comes from Acetatifactor sp., assembly GCA_016303085.1. Classification (GTDB taxonomy): domain Bacteria; phylum Bacillota; class Clostridia; order Lachnospirales; family Lachnospiraceae; genus Acetatifactor. The sequence goes on along the minus strand of JAEDMI010000076.1, from coordinate 7,912 downwards.
TTGGATTCTCTGGAAAAAATCAGTACAAACGCCAAAGCACTCCAGCTCTGGGCTATCAAAAACATCAGATTAAAGTAACATAAAAAGCGGTAAGCCCTGTGCTCAACCGCTTTCTTCATCTTATATTTCTTTTCCTATCCTTCTTTTCCCGTACTTCCGTTACTCTGCCGCCTTCTCCGCAAATTCCGTTGTCACCAGATCATCATAGGGAACCCTTTTCTTCAGCACACCCGCATCATCCAGAATATTCTGCAGCAAGTCAAAGGAGTCCTTCTCGAAAACAAGATTATCCTTCCATGTATCCTGATTGTAATACCGCTCCACAATTTTGGTCAACGTCTCCATATCCGTCTCGGCAAACTGCGGTGCAATTACCTTTGCAATCTCCTCCGGGGTGTGACTCTGCACATAATCCATTCCCTTCTGCAAAGCGTTTGTAAATGCCTGAACAATATCTCCGTGCTGCTCCAGATAGCTTTTCTTCGCTGAGAACGAAGTGTAGGGTACATAGCCGGAATCTTCGCCAAGAGAAGCTACCACATACCCCTCTCCTTTCTGCTCCAACATGGTGGCATGAGGCTCAAATTCCACGGTATAATCCGCATCTCCACCGGAAAAGGCCGCAGCGGTGGAACCGAAATCAACGCTCTGGTCAATCCTAACATCCGTTTTCGGGTCGATTCCGTTCTTCTCCAGAATATACTCGAAAACCATTTCCGGCATTCCGCCTGCCCTTCCTCCCAGCACATCCTTGTCAATCAGCATATCCCAGGAAAAATCCTCCACCGGTTTCCTGGAAACCAGAAAATTACCGGCGCGTTGGGTCAGTTGGGCAAAGTTTACTACGTAATCCTCTGTTCCGCCTGCATAGGTATACACCGTGCTCTCACTTCCCATAAAACCGATATCTGCCTCACCGGTCAGCACCGCCGTCATTGTTTTATCCGCTCCAAAGCCCGTAACCAGTTCCAGTTCAATGCCCTCTTCAACAAAATAGCCTTCCTCAATGGCTACATACATAGGTGCATAAAATATGGAATGAGCCACCTCATTCAACACCACCTTTGTCTTTCCGCCTCCCGATGAAGCTTCCTCTGCGCCGCAGCCTGTCATCGCCAGCATGCCAACCGCAACAGCCAAACAGAGAACACCCACTATTTTCAATAACCGCTCTTTCATAAAAGACCTCCCTTTTTCGTGATGCTCTATCTTATGCAGCTGTCACGGAAAGGTGAAAAAAGCGGTTGCCGGAAAGCAACCGCATACGTAATTCTTTATAGATTCTCTTTAATTTTTTCAATCATCTCCTGATATTCCGTATCGGTGAGATAGGTCTGGTCAGGGTTCATCCGAAAGGTTCCTCCCCACTCATCTCCATCCTTATACTTGGGACAGAGATGCATATGAAGGTGACAGCCTGTATCGCCGTATGCGCCGTAATTGAGCTTATCGGGATGGAAAGCTGCATGGATAGCTCTCGCCGCATGGGCTACATCCTCCATAAACAAATTCCTCTCCTCATCGGAAATATCAATTATTTCACTTACATGATCCCTGTACGCCACGATGCATCTTCCCGGTTTACTCTGCTCTTTAAACAGGATCAGGCTGCTGACTTGAAGGTCACAGATAAATATTCCGAACTTATCCAGCAGTTCTCCTCTCATACAATATCCGCAATTTGCATCTTTCATTTCCGCCACCGCGCTATTCTCCGTCAGATTTCTCTGACTTGTGCGCCTTCTCCTTCTTCTTTACTTCCGCCTTCTCCTCCGCGGTCTGCTCTCTCTGCTCTGCCGCAAGCTCGTCCACCATCTTCTCAATCATCAGCTTCTTCACATATACATCAAAGCTCAGGGTGCAGATAAACGCAAATTTCTTTAAGAAGTCCTTGTTTTCCTCCGGGGCATCCCCGAATGTCTCGCTTGCAACTTTGTACTTCTCCGTCACATCCGCTTTCAGCGATTCTATCTGCTGCTTCTCCAACCCAAAGGCTTCCCTGTAGATATCCTCCAGATTGTATTCCGCGGTATTTCCGAAAAAGTGCTCCGTGATGGGTTTCAGCAGCGTCTGAATATCATTGATGGACAAAATACCCTTATAGTAATAGATAAAAATAAGCAACAGGACATGCTCCTTGGAATACTTCTTTTTCACAGGAGGCGGCAACAAATCGTTCTTTGCATAATTGTTAATCATAGTCTTCGTCAGAATTTTGTCTTCTCCCGGATACCGCGAAGTAGAGCGCAGTTTACTGTCCATAAAGGTTGTAACCTGATCCATGTATAATTCTATATTCGGAATATCCTCGGGACTGACATATTCTATTCTGTCGAGACTGGCCAATATGCTGTTAAGCAAATCATCACTGTCTATGGTCATACATTGTTTCCCCCACTTCTGCATTGTCCGCAAAATACTTTTCCCACTTCACTAATTATATAGTATTCAATACTACATGACAACTGTTTCTTTTTAGAAAGTTCTCTTTACTTTATAACTTTAATATGGTAAAATGAATCCAGTTTAGCTGTAAAGTTTTACAGCGTAAAAGTAATCGGTGAGGTGTAAATATGAACAAGAAAATAAGAAATGAGGCCGTGGACTCTCTGTTTGATGCCATTCTCTGTCTGAAAACCAGGGAAGAATGCTACAGCTTTTTCGAGGATCTATGTACGGTCAACGAGCTGCTCTCCCTGTCACAGCGTTTTGAAGTGGCTGCCATGTTGAAAAGCCACAAAACTTATCTGGAAATTGCAGAAAAAACCGGAGCTTCCACCGCCACCATCAGCCGTGTCAATCGCTCTCTGAATTACGGAAATGACGGTTACGATATGGTATTCGGCCGCATGGGAAACGACAAACCCGAATAGGAACTGTACCACCGGACGAACCTGAAAAAAACTGCAAAAAAAGCCGGCATGAAAATGCCGACTTTTTATTTCGTTATTCAGTTTCCTTTCCGGTATCTGCACCTTCCGCCTCCGAAAAAGCTTCCTCCCTGCTGGCTTCTTCCACTTCCTTCAGTGCTTCCTGGATAGCAGCCTTGGCAGATTTCTTTCCGGCTCTCAACGCTCTTGTGCCAGGCTTTTGTCTCTTTCCGGGAACCTCCTGATTCATATCACATTTTCCCTGAAATACCGCCTTTTCATCAATAACAATCACGGAGGTGGAAATATCTCCGATTACCCTTGCTGTCGCTGTCAGCTCCGCCTTATCCGGCGCGGTTATATTTCCGATAACTTCCCCACCGATTATCACGGCTTGGGCTGAGATATCACCGTCGACATTGCCTGCCGTTCCAACAATCAGGGTTTCACTTACTGTCACATTTCCTCTGACGCTGCCGTCTATTCTGGCAGAACCCTGAGCGGAAAAATCACCGTTGCACTCTGCGTTATTTCCGATAATGGTTGAAATTCTGATTTGTTTGTTTTTCATCATATATTCCTCCTCTTATTGCACCGCGGTCAGGGCACAACACCAAACAAAGGCAGTATCAGCCGCTGATGGCAAGCATCTCCATGGGGTCAATATAGACACCGTCTTTCAGCATCTGATAGCCCAGCTTGTTGCTTTCATCGCCCACCAGGAACAAAGTTGTTCCCTGAGTCACCGTCTCGCCCTTTTTCACCTTAATCTCACCCGAATTCCGGTAAATCGTCACATACCCATTTCCGTGATCTACCCAGATATTGTGTCCGTACTCACTGTCGTCATTGACAGCCGTGACTGTTCCTGCTGCGGTCGCCACCACCATGGCACCGTCTGCTGCAGTAAAGATACACATGGGGTCGCCCTCACCGGCCTCCTCCATGGTAGCGGAGCCTGTCAGCGGAAATTCTGTGGGAGTAGTCTGCTTTTCCAGCTGCTCAGAAAGCTGTGCCTCATTCTGCATCTTTTGATTAATGGTCTCACTCAGAATTTGAACTGTTTCATTCAGTGAAGCGACTTCGCTCTCAAGCGATGCCTTCTCCTGTTCCAGAACCGTAATCTGCTCCTGCCAGGCTTCTGCTTCACGGTTTTTCTCCGCTATAATATCTTTTTCAAAATAAAAATATCCGATTCCCGCACCGAGGACAATACAAAGGATCAGCACTCCGGCTCTTATCAGCCATGGATGATATCTATACTGCTCGATTCCCGTATCCACCGCATCCGTTGCAAGAATGACCATCTGATGTTTCTTACGTTTATGCCGTTGTCGTCCCATATAAGAGTCACCTCCGGTAAAACACGAATACATGTATTTTATCATAGGCATTACTGAACATCAATGAGAATTTAACATTTTTGTAACATTTTCCCAAGAAAACTTAAAGTATCCATTTATTTCCGACAAAATTGATTCGCTTTTTTATCCATATTGCACAATCTATTCTTCCCCACGGCATATGCTCAGAACCTTTCTCCACTCCAATTTGCCTCCGAACAAATCCAGGGCACTGCCTACGGTCACGTTCAACCGATTGTTCCCCAGCTCCTTTAAGAGCCTTAAATCATCATAACTGTGTACTCCCCCCGCATAGGTTACCGGCTGTTTCCCCCAGGCACCCAAAAGCCCGGCAAGTTCCGCTTCTATTCCGTTTGATTTTCCTTCCACATCAACCGCATGTACTAAAAATTCATCGCAATACCCCGACAAACGTTCCAAAAGTGCTTCATCTACATATTCTTCCGTCACATTCTGCCATCTGTCAGTGACAATCCTGTAGCCCTGTCCGATTTTTTTACAGCTTAAGTCCAATACAAGCCTGTCCTTTCCCACCGCTTCCGCTAACTTTTCCAGCCTGTCATAATGAATGTAACCGTCACGGAATACATAGGAAGTCACAATGACATGAGAAGCTCCCGCATCCAAAAATTCTCCCGCATTTTCCGCTGTGATTCCGCCGCCCACCTGCAATCCGCCGGGATACGCCTTCATGGCAAGAAATGCCTGTTCCTTTGTCTGTTCATAATATTCACTTCCCGGGGGATTCAAAAGAATGATATGGCCTCCGCGGATTCCCGCTTTCCGGTACAGTTCTGCAAAAAAAGAGGCATCTTTCTCAGACACAAAATTTTCCCTGGCCAGATTCCCGGCATCCTTGAGGCTTCCGCCCACAATTTGTTTTACTTTTCCGTTATGTATATCAATACAGGGTCTGAATTCCATTTTAAGCCCTATTTCCCTTTCGTATTTATATTTTTTTGAATATTTTTTTTCAATCTTCACATACTATTCGCAAATCAGCCATTCCGTATTACACGGTGGTATGATTTAAAGCTTATCTTATAACAGAACGGAGGACACTATGAAAAGAAATAAGCGATTGGCAGGAGCAAAAAAGCTTCTCGCATTGGGCCTGGTACTCGTTTTCGTGTGCATGGCTACGGCATGTAACAACAAGGGCACAGACAAGAACAATTCCGGCAGCATGGCCGGAAGCGGCGCCCAGAATGATAACGGTACAGGAACTAACGGGAACGGTACAGGGACCAACGGAAACGGCACCGGTACTAACGGAACCAACGGCAATACCACACCCAACACTTCCACAGATAACACCAACAACGGCGGCTCCATTCTGGATGACGCAGGAAACACTATCGGCAATATCGTTGATGATGCCGCAAACGGTGTCAGCGACCTGACCGATGACCTTGTAGGTGACGGAGTAAACAATAACGGCACCACAAACGGTACAGGTACCACAGGCGGCACAGGAAACCCCACCCGCTAAAAATTAAGAAAACTATTATCAGAAAGGCAGTCCTCAGGAAAGGACTGCCTCTATCACGTTGCTCATATCATACATTCCGGCAGGCTTTCCCGCAAGAAACTTTGCCGCCTGCACTGCTCCCTTGCCAAACACGGCCTTGGAATATGCGGTGTGCGAAAAGGTGATCACCTCATCTGCCCCGGCAAAGATAACATCGTGGTCTCCCACGATAGTTCCGCCCCGCACTGCACTGATTCCGATTTCCTTCTGAGGACGTTTCTCCCTTCTGGAACTTCTGTCATATACATACTCATAGGAATTGCCCAGCTCCTCATTGATGGAATCCGCAAGGGCGAGGGCTGTTCCGCTGGGGGCATCCACTTTCAGATTGTGATGCTTCTCCACGATTTCTATGTCAAAACCCGCAGGCGCAAGTACATCCGTCGCCTTCTTTAACAGCTTCAGCATCAGGTTTATTCCAAGAGACATATTGGCGGATTTCAAAATCGCCACATGTTCGGAAGCCTCTTTCACCTTCCGCAATTGCTCCTCGCTAAGCCCCGTGGTACAGAGAACACATGGAATCTGCTTTCCCGTACAAAAATCCAAAAGAGCATCAACCGCAGCAGTCGCGGAAAAATCAATGATACAGTCCGCCTCAATGCTACAGTCCCGAATATTTTTGAACACAGGATACGGGTTATGACCGTCATCAAAAGCATCCACACCTGCTACCAGCTCCGCCTCACTGTCCGCTGCCAACAGGCCGCTGATGACCTGACCCATCTTTCCGTTACAGCCGTGCATGATTATTCTTGTCATCTACAATACGCCCGCCTTTCTCGCATGAGCCTGCTCCACCCGGGAATCGGCCCAAAAGTATCTAACCTACAGAATTCCGTAATTCTTCATCGCTTTCTCCAGACGTTCTGCGTTAGCAGGTTCCATCTCGGTGAGAGGCATTCTCAGTGCTCCCGCATTCATTCCCATCAGATTCAAAGCCTTCTTTACGGGAATGGGATTTACCTCGCAGAACAATGCATTACATAACTCCAGTGCCTTCAGCTGCAGCCTGCAGCTCTCCTTTGCGTTGCCGTCCAGATAACTCTGACAGATTTCATGTGTCTGCGCGGGAGCCACGTTTGACAGCACGGAGATAACTCCCAGGCCGCCGAGAGACATGATGGGAACAATCTGGTCATCGTTTCCGGAATAAATGTCCACACATCCGTCCGCAATCGCCGCAAGATGTGCAATCTGGCTGATATTTCCGCTGGCTTCCTTGACTCCCACAATATTCTCCACATCCCTGCACAGTCTCACCACTGTCTCCGGTAAAATATTGCAGCCTGTTCTGCTTGGTACATTGTACAGCAGGCAGGGAACCTTTACGGAATCCGCCACAGCCTTGAAATGTGCATACAGACCGTTCTGTGTGGCTTTATTATAGTAGGGACTTACCAAAAGCAATCCGTCTACTCCCATCTTCTCTGCCTCTGTGGAGAGATATATCGCGGTTTCCGTACAGTTGGAACCCGTTCCGGCAATTACAGGTATTCTGCCTGCCACCACCTCGGTACAGTATCTGATTACGTCCAGATGCTCCTCATGAGTCAGTGTAGAAGACTCACCTGTGGTTCCGCAAACAATAATTGCATCTGTTTTGTTTGCTATCTGAAACTCCAGAAGCTTTGCAAACTGTTCATAATTAACTGTTCCATCCTCATGCATGGGTGTAACGATAGCCACACCTGCCCCTTTAAAAATTGCCATGTCTTTTCCTCCGTTCCTATATTGTGAATGTGGCATTATTCCCAAACCTTGAATTTTAACGTCTCAATTTTGGAAACTTCATCCGCCAACACACAAATTTCATCACTCAGTTTAATGCCTGTCAGAATCACGCCGGTATCCTCCCGGCACTCCAACATTGCCTTCAAATCCTCCACGGATACGATTCCCTTTTCCACAAGTCCCAGAACCTCATCCAATATCAGCAAATCGCACTCGCCCGTGGCAAGTACCTTTCTGGCAAAATTCATTCCGTTTCGGATATTGCTGATTTCTTCAGCCTTTTTATCCTCCGGCAGCTCTTCAAAGTTTTCGTCCGATTTTTCAAAACGAAACAGCTTAATTTCCGGCTCCATTCTCCGCAGGAACTCAGAATCCTCCAGTCCTTTTCCTTTCAGGAACTGGAGGATTCTGAG
>JAEDMI010000075.1 GCA_016303085.1 Acetatifactor sp. | reverse complement strand
ATTCTCCAGTTTCGGTCCCATAACCTTGTTTACAAACCAGGCGAAAGCCAGCGTCAGGACTCCGCTGCAAAAGTAGCTCAAAAACGTGACATGCACGTCAAAGTCTATCATATCAACCCGGATTTGATTCATGACGACAGTGTGAAGAAAATGTCCCAGCACAAGTCCCAATGCCATACCTATCACCGTCAGCATGATATTCTCCCGAAACACATAGCTGGCTGTCTCTTTTCTGTAAAAGCCCAAAACCTTAATTGTTGCAATCTCTCTCACCCTTTCAGTGATGTTGATATTGGTCAGGTTATACAGCACGATGAACGCCAGCCCCGCCGCACACAGAATTACCACAATCACAATTATATCAAGGCTGTCCAGCATACTGCTGATTCGGTTCATAAAATCCTCATTGATTGTAACGTTAGAGACATTGTCCAGCTTCATAAATGCCGCGGACACCTGATGTGCATCGGCATTCTCCTCCAGATTGACATACGCTGTCTTTCTCTCCGGCTCAGCACCCATGGACTGCCGCCACGTCTCCTCGGAAATATAGACATAATTGTATATATAATTCTCCATCACCGCAGAGATTCTGACTGTGAGAGAGTCCATATCCTCCGTTCTCAGCGTAACCGTATCTCCCTCTTTTATCCCGTACTCGGAGGCAAGCTTTCCGGTTATCACGCCCTCCCCTTCTCCGGGATAATCAATTTTCGATCCGGCCGCAGTGTGCATATCGAGATACAGAGGCATCCGGTTTTTATCTCCCGCTACCAGATATATAGATTTTACCCCTTTATCGGTGACAATATCCATGCTCTTTTCCATGACACAGAGCGCATCTTTTACTCCCGGCTCCGAAAAACCCTCCGGCTCCGGCCCATCCGCACCGTCTACAGGCTCCCGGAAAGTTATGCTCATGTCACTTATCTGAATCTCACCGAACTGCTGCGTAGCCACATTGGCAATGGAATCTTTAATTCCGAAGCCTGTCACCAAAAGTGCCGTACAACCGCTGATTCCCAACACCATCATAAAAAGCCGCTTCTTATATCGGAAAATATTGCGCACCGATACTTTTTTCAAAAAGCTCAGGTGCTTCCAAATAAAAGGAATTCTCTCCAAAAGCACGCGTTTCCCGGCTTTCGGCGCTTTGGGGCGCATCAGCTGCGCCGCATTGCTGCCAAGTTCCACCCGGCAGGAAAGCCATGTGGTTCCCACCGAGCACAGCAACGCCACTCCAAGGGATATGGATGCCAGCCTCCACTCAAACACATACATGATTCTTCCCGCCTTGTACATGATGCCGTAGACATACCAGATAATCCTCGGAAAGCCCCAGGTTCCCAGGGTAAAGCCGCAAATGCAGCCCAGCATTGCAGCCAATCCCGAGTAGATCATATATTTGGACATAATGGTGCTGTTGCCGTAGCCCAATGCCTTCAAAACGCCAATCTGAGTTCTCTGCTCCTCCACCATACGGTTCATGGTCGTGATACACACAAGGGCGGCAACCAGGAAAAAGAACACAGGAAAGATGTTGGCAATTCCCTCCACTATGTCAGAATCATTCTCAAAGCATACATATCCGATGTTGGTATCTCTCCCCAACACATAGACTTCAGGCGCTTCTATATCCCGTATCTTTGCCTCGGCATCCGCAAGCTCTGCTTCTCCCTCCCCGATTTTTTCGTTAAATTTCTCCAGGGCATCAGCGTATTCGCTCTCTCCGTCGGCAATTTCCTGCTTTGCCGCCTCAAGTTCCTTCTCTTTTTCGGCAAGAGCGACCTCCGACCGGTTCAGCTCATTCTCCGCAGAATTCAAGGAGTTCTCCGCATCGGCGAACTCCTGTCCCGCAGCTTCCATTCCCTGCAGACCCGCTGCAAATACCCTCTTCTTTTCCTCCAACTGCTTTCTGGCATCGGAAAGCTGTGCTCTTGCATCCGCCAGTTCCTGCTCTCCCTCTGTCAGTTCAGTCTTGGCATCCTCAAGAGTCCGGGCCGCATCGGCAAGCTCCTCCTCTCCTTTTGCCTTCTCTTCCTCAAATTCCCGTCTGGCTTCGTCAAGCTCTTCGTTTGCATCCGCCAGAACAGTCTGATATCTTCTGTCAGCCGCAGCCGCGGTATATTCCTTCCAAGAGGACTCTTTTTCATCGATATAATTACTGTAATCCTTTCCGTAGAGCGCATTATCCTGGGAGAAGCGGACATAAACCTCCGTGTCATACTCCGTGTCGAAGCCATCCCTCATCAGATAGACAAAGCCGTCCACCTTTCCCGTACCCAGAGAGGTATTTCCTCTCTCATACTGGATATACAAAGAAGACTGTACCGTACCAACGATGGTATATGCTTCATAGCGGAAGCTGTCCTGTGCATCCTCCCCGTCATCCCCGGAGAGGTACAACCGGCTGCCGATGACGGAGCCGTCAAACAGATTGCTGTCCACAACACACTCGTCATCCTTCTCCGGCAGACGGCCTTCCAGCAATTCTACCGTGTTGACGCTGTCCGTGAGGCTGTGCGCCTTTAGCACACCCTGCCTGCCTCCCTCCAGCCGATAGAGAGTGTCCATGGAAACCGCACCCTCCGCAGCCTCCACATCCTCCTGATCTCTCAGGAATTCCACATCCTCCTGCTCAAAGCCCATGGTGGAAAGCAGACGAAAATCATAGAAGGCATGGTTATCCAGATATTCCTTCACCGTAGCAACCATTGCCGGCTTCGTCACCTTCAGCCCTGCAAAAAAGCCCACTCCCAGCGCCACAATGGCAAAAATCGCCATAAATCTGCCAAAGCTTGATTTAATTTCCCGAAATGTACTCTTCCGAATTTCTCTCATTCATCCCTACCATTCCAATGTCTCTACATCCACGGCATTCCCATTCTTTACGATATTTTCCACGGTTCCGCTCTTCACCGTGATTACTCTGTCCGCCATGGCAGTCAGAGCCTGATTGTGAGTAATTACCACCACCGTCTTACCCATCCTGCGGCAGGTGTTCTGTAAAAGTTTCAATACAGCCTTGCCTGTGTTGTAATCCAAGGCGCCGGTGGGCTCATCACACAGAAGAAGCTTCGGGTTTTTCGCCAGAGCTCTCGCAATGGCCACACGCTGCTGTTCGCCTCCCGACAACTGTGCCGGGAAATTATTGATTCTATCCTCGAGTCCCACCTGTCTCAGTACCTCCGCAGCATCCAGCGGTTCCCTGCAGATTTGAGCTGCCAGCTCCACATTTTCCAGAGCTGTCAGGTTCTGTACCAGGTTATAAAACTGGAACACAAATCCCACATCATAGCGCCGGTATTCTGTAAGCTGTCGCTTGTTGAAGGCGGAGACCTCCCTTCCGTCCAGCAGTACCCTGCCCTCCGTCAACGTATCCATGCCGCCCAGGATATTCAGAATAGTCGTTTTTCCGGCTCCGGAGGCACCCACAATAACGCAGAACTCTCCTTTTTCTATCCCGAAATTCACATCCCGGAGCGCCGTAATCTCCACCTCTCCCGATTTATATACTTTCTTCACGTTTTCAAAATGCACAAAGCTGCTCATAGCCGCCCTCTTTTCCTGTCAAGTCTCTGCTTTTCCGTAACAATTCAGTTTATCATAACACAAAAACTTTTCTTCTTCTATTGTTTTTGTTATAATTACATAAATATTTCACACATTATTAATCTGTTATTTACGGAGGATTTTATGCTTTACATACATCTTACCGCCGGGTTCGGACTGCTCCTGTTCATCTTCTGTTTTCTCTCCGTCAAAGAAAGAAAAAAGCATGCTGCTTACAGCGTATTTTTCCTTTTTGCCGCCGCTCTGCTTCTTCGGCTTCTGGCTACCGGACTCTCCGGGGGCTTTGACAATGATACCGCCTGTTTTGCCGCCTGGGCAGACAGAATTTTTCAGGTGGGACCGGGAAAGTTTTATTCCGCCGATGTCTTTACGGATTATCCCCCGGGATACATGTACCTTCTTTACCCCGTGGGCGCCCTGCGTTCCCTGTTTCACATCGGCTATTATTCTGCGACACACCTGATACTTCTGAAGCTTCCCGCAATCCTGTGTGACTTAGGCTGCGGCCTTCTGCTATATCGGGAGGCAACACGGCGGCTCTCCGACCAAAAAGTACTGCTTTTCTGCGGAGCATACCTCTTTAATCCCGCCGTTATTCTGAATTCCTCTGTCTGGGGTCAGGTGGATTCCGTATATACCCTGCTTTTGATTGTCATGTGCCTATCTCTGATGAAAGGGTGCCTGCTTCCCGCTTTTCTCTCCTTCAGTATGGGGTTCCTGATAAAGCCCCAGATGCTGATGTTTGCGCCCATCCTGTTGGCAGGAATTCTGGATCATATATTTTTGAAGGATTTTTCCCGAAAAAAGCTGTTAATAGGCATAGGCAGCGGGCTGATATCTCTTCTGGCAACCCTGTTGCTTATCCTTCCTTTCGGTCTGCAAAATGTCCTGAAACAATATTTTAGCACCCTGGGTTCCTACCCCTATGCGTCGGTAAACGCCTGGAACTTCTGGGGGCTTCTGGGCTTAAACTGGGTGAGCCAGGACAATACTTTTCTGGGACTCCCCTACCGCTTCTACGGCTGGACTGCAATTTTGGCTGCCGTCCTGTTGGTACTTTTCCTTAGCCTCCGCAGACAAAAGGACAACGAAAAGTATTTTCTTCTGTCTGCCCTACTCATGACTACCGTCTTTCTTTTTTCGGTGCGCATGCACGAGCGCTACCTCTATCCTGCCGTCGTGCTCCTGTTGTTCGCCTGTGTCTGTCTGCCCTCCCGGCGGCTGTATCTCTGCTACAGCGGTTTTTCGCTGCTGCATTTTTACAACACTGCCCATGTACTGTTTCTGTATGACCCGGCAAATTACAACAGGCGGAACCCGTTGCTTCTGGCTGTCTCTGCGGGTATGCTGGTCTTCGGTGCAGTTCTGTACCATACGATATACCTGTATTACGTCAAGGGCAACGATAAATTTCCGTCATGTGACTCCGTACTGTGGCGCACCGGGAAAACCGATGCCTGTCTGTATAGCTCCCTACCGCCGGAGCCGTCTAAAAAGTCGAAACGGCTCACAAGGGCAGACCTTCTCCTGATGCTTGTCATCACTACCCTGTACAGTTGCTTTGCACTTTATGATTTGGGAGACAGACAATCGCCCTCCACCGCATATCACATGGCTCGCTGGGAAAATATCGTGCTTGATTTCGGTTCCGAAGGTTCCGCCGATATCGCAAAGGTTTCCTACTACATTGCCCCCGGTCATAAAAGAGTTTTCACACTGGAAAGTAAAAATTCCGGGGAGGAGTACAGCACAATCTCCGATGAATTCACACTGGGCAATGTATTCACCTGGCAGGATGCAGAAATTTCCGTCAATGCTTCCAAACTCCGCCTTACCCTGCAGAGCGACTCTGCCTCCCTGCTGGAGCTGGTATTTACAGACAGCGCCGGAAACATACTGACACCGGTAAACGCTTCCGATTACCCCGCTCTTTTTGACGAGCAGCAGTTAAAACCTGCCCGTTACAGTTTTCGGAACGGCATGTATTTCGATGAAATTTATCATGGCCGCACGGCTTACGAATTTTTACACGGTCTGACCACCTACGAGAATACACACCCGCCTCTGGGAAAAATCATAATTGCCGCAGGAGTTGCGATCTTCGGTATGAATCCCTTCGGCTGGCGCATCATGGGAACGCTCTTCGGTATTGCCATGGTTCCCTTTTTGTACCTGTTTGCAAGGAAAATGACCGGCTATACCTCCCTCTCCGCCCTGGCTGCGGTACTCTTTGCCTTTGACTTTATGCACTTTACCCAGACGCGTATTGCCACAATCGATGTATACATTACCTTTTTTGTCCTGTTGATGTATCTGTCCATGTACAGCTACACCCGCTTCAGCTTTTATGACACACCTCTGTGGAAAACCCTTGTACCATTAGGCTTGTGCGGCATCAGCATGGGGCTGGGTATCGCCTGCAAATGGACCGGCGTATACGCAGGGATGGGATTGGCTCTCGTCTTTTTTACTGTTTTGTTCCGGCGATACCGGGAATACCGGTTTGCGGGGCAGAATCCCGACGCCTGTACCAGCGGTATATCCCACAGTCATATTCTGAAGGTATTCCGTCCCTATGTACTGCGCAGTGTTCTTTTCTGTGTGGTTTTCTTTGTGGTGCTTCCTGTCCTGATTTATCTTCTGTCCTACCTTCCTTTCCAGGACAGCTCAGGGGACGGATTCCTTTTAAAAGTACTGCATAATCAGGAGTATATGTTCCGTTACCACAGCAGCCTCAATGCCACACATCCCTACTCCTCTTCCTGGTATGAGTGGCCCATTATCAGACGTCCCATCTGGTATTATTCCGGTATTATCACAGGCTCCGCCGGAGGAGGCGGTATCCGGGAAGGTATCAGTGCTTTCGGCAATCCTCTGGTATGGTGGCCGGGCATTCCCGCTGCTTTTTATATGCTGTGGCTATGGGTACAAAAAAAGGACAGAACTGCCGCCTTCCTGCTCACAGGATATCTGGCACAGTATCTGCCCTGGTTCTTTGTCACAAGGGTTACCTTCATTTATCATTATTTTCCCGCTGTGGCTTTCGTTGTCCTGATGATTGTCCACAGTGCGGCTCTGCTTAAGGAAAAACTTTCCGGGCGTCAGTTTACAACTCTGCTCCTCCTCTACGGCGCAACCGTTTTCGGACTCTTCCTGCTGTTTTATCCGGTGCTCTCCGGTCAGCCGGTAGATGCCTCCTTTGTAAACCGTTTCCTGCGCTGGTTTGACAGCTGGGTTCTGGCAGCTAAATAAGATGATTCTTCATCTCTGCCAGCGCCTGCTGAATCAGTTCCTCCGCCGCTCCGTCGTCGAACTCCTCCAGACGCTCCTGAGCGGCGATACATGCATCGCTGACAATGTCGGGAATATCGTACCGCATCAAATCCTCCAGTTTCTGGGAAGCCTCTCTGACCTTAAAATTTTCCAAATCGTTTAATACATAGAGTAACCGGGCATTCATTTCGCCTGCACTGATGGGAAACTTGGAACTCTCCTCAGTGGCAACGGTTCGCTCCAACATCTTCATCACTCTGTTCACAAGTCTTTTGGCCGTCTCCTCATCGTTTGCGCGAAGCCTGGCCTTTGCGCTCTGCATTCGTCCGAAGATTTCTTCATCAATTTTGAAACTGAGAATTTCCTCAATCTTCAAGATGGCATTTCTG
Source organism: Acetatifactor sp. (assembly GCA_016303085.1). Classification (GTDB taxonomy): domain Bacteria; phylum Bacillota; class Clostridia; order Lachnospirales; family Lachnospiraceae; genus Acetatifactor. The sequence continues at coordinate 3,624 of JAEDMI010000075.1, read as the reverse complement.
ATTTTTCCGCCGTGAAGCTCTGTCTGTACTTCCTTCACGTTTTCGTACAGTTCCTTGTCCTCCACCGGCAGGGCACCCACCCTTTTCAGTGCTCTTTCAATCCTGCTATGCAAATCCTGTGAATCAAAGGGTTTCAGCACATAGTCCAAAATACCCAGCTTGGTTCCCTCTATAACCGTCTCTTTGTCTTTCTTGGCGGTCAGCATAATGACCGGAATTGTGGCTCCGTTTTCCATGGTGCGGATTTCTTTCAATGTCTCGATTCCGTCCATCAATGCCATCTGTACATCCAGCAGAATCAAATCCGGTTTTTCCTTGTTCAGGAATCTGATTGCCCGGGCTCCCGAGTTCACGGTAACCACATCATACTTATTTTTCAGTTCCTGTTCTATTGTCGCAAGATTAATGATATTATCGTCCACTGCCAGTATGCGTATCCTGTTTTCCATTTGACATTACTCCTCCTTCTCCAGCCAGTCTATCAACCGGTGCAGCAGCCGCTCTGCCTCATCGTCCTCATACAATTGCAGTTGTTCCCTTATTTCCTTCAATTTGGCTTCCGTATAATAATCAAGCTGATACTTCAGCAGGCCATCCACGATTTGGGCACATTCCTTGGAGCGGAAATTCTCAAGTTTATCCAACGCCTCACGGGTTTCACGCAAAAGTGCCTGACTGTCAATACTCATGACACTATCCGCTTCGTTTTCTCCCGCCAAACTGTTTCTGTTGTTTAAAAAACTCTCTATCTTTTGGATCTGAGTTTTATAGCAGGACAGTAAATCATGAAAATGCCGATTTATAAACTCCACATCTTCCCTATTTGCCGCTTCCTCATGTTCTCTCGCCTGAGCCGACAGTTCCATGGCTCCTATGTTGGCGGAAGCACTCTTCAGCCCGTGAACCTCGATTCTGTAATTGACATAATCTCCGCTTTCAACCAGTTCCCTGAGCAGCTCACATTTACGCTTTCCATCCATACAATACAGCTGCAACAGTTCCAGATAATCCTCCACATCACCGGTATGATGCCTCTTTGCCTCTTCAACATCAATTCCTGAAATGAAAATATCCTCATACCGAATCTGTACCTTTTGAAGTTCTCCGGTCTTTTCCGCCCTGACTCTCTTGTATGTACCGGGAATCCACTTAGACAATATCTCGTTCAGCGGTTTCCTGTCAAGAGGCTTTGCGATAAAGTCCTGGAATCCGCATTTCAAGAATTTTTCCCGCACACCCTCCATGGCATTTGCCGTCAATGCAATAATCACGGGAGTTCTTCCGTTTGTACCGCATTCTTCCCTGATAATCCGCACCGCTTCCACACCATCCATACCCGGCATCATATGATCCATAAATATCATATTAAACTTCGTTTTCTTTACCAGTGATATGGCTTCAGGACCACTCTCCGCCTCTGTCAGGTCAAAACCGTAATTTTTCAGGAAACCCATTGCCACCTTTCTGTTAATCAGATTGTCGTCTACCACCAGCACCTTATAGTTATCCACCGTAAAAAATTCCGATGTTGTTTCTTCCTGTACCGGAATATCCGGGTTCTCCCGCAGGGTATGCCCGTCCACAATCTTCTGTGGCAGTTTGACAATGAACGTGGTTCCTTTCCCGTAGACGCTCTCCACCTCAATGGTGCCTCTCATCAGCTGTACCAGCCGTTTGGTGATAGATAGTCCCAGTCCGGTTCCCTCTACGCCCCGGTTTCTCTTGGAATCCACCTGTCGGAAATCCTCAAATATCTTCTCCATATCCTCCTGCCGGATTCCGCAGCCTGTATCTTCCACGCTGAAAGACAGCATTTCTGTCCCCGGTTCTTTCCCCTGACATCCGCTTACGGAAATCTTCACGTAGCCTTCCTTCGTGAATTTCACGGCATTATTCATAATATTGATTAAAATCTGCTTGATTCTTCCCTCATCGCCGTGATACCGGCAGGGGATGGATTCGTCATACTGGCATTTCAACATAAGTCCCCGCTGACTTGCGGCGATATCCATCATATTTACCACATCTCCCACCACTGCTTTGATGTAGTAGTCATTTGTCACCAGCTCCATCTTGCCGGCTTCCACCTTTGACAGGTCAAGGATAGCATTGATAATTGTCAGCAGGTTTCGGGAAGCCGACTTGATGTCACAGGCATAGCTGTACACCTTTCGTCCGCGGCTCTCCTCCATGATGATATCGCTCAACCCCATGATGGCATTCATGGGCGTCCGAATCTCATGAGACATATTTGCCAGGAACTCACTCTTTGCCGTATTTGCTTTCTCCGCCTGCTCTCTTACACTCTTTATCTCATCAATATATTTTCTGGTTTCCGTCACATCCAGCACCAGAACCACATACCCCTGATTTATCCCGTTCTTGCCCGGAATCTGTTTCACATGGCTCTCGTAAAAACGGTTGTTTAAACTGAACTTTCTTCTGGCATCCTCATCCAGTATATCCTCCGGGAAATCCTCCATATCCTCTATGCTGTCTCCCATAGTCTGAAAGCTCAACTCCGTAAAGATGTTTGCTGCCGCCGAATTGTAGCTCACAATCCGCTTATATTCATCCAGCATGATAACACCGTCATCCATGTTGTGAAGCACAACCTCCGCAGCCAAACGGGAAAAATCATAATTTCGCCTGCTCCATACCAGGATAACCACCAGAGATAATGTGGTGCCGAAGATGAAGGGTGTGGGATCATAGCCGTCGGTCAGGCGCAGAGAGTATGCTATCAGCGACATGACAGGCAAAAAGGACAACACAATAAAAACCTTGCATCTTCTTCCTGTCTCATAATTATGCTTTGTTATCAAAGTATGTATCAGGGCATATATGGAGAGTGCGTATGGTATGAGACAGCCGCAAACCAAAAAGATAAAGTATCCCGGACCGTAAGTCAAAACAAGATAGGGGTGACTTCCGTCATTTGTCACCCACTCTATCCTTCTGTAGTAAAAATGGTGCATGTCGCAAGTAAAAATCACCACCAGCATGATTACATCCAACCATGCCAGTATGTTCATCAAACGCTCCGGTGCCTTTTCCTTACAGTAGGCAAACATAAACCAGCAAAAGCATAAGGCAATAAACGCAGAACCCAGATATTCCATCTTCGTGGCTGCGATTGCAACTTCCTTCGTCTTAGCAGTCAGTTCCAGAAGATAGGCTGCATTCTGACACAGGGAACCGCTGATAAAGAAAATCATCAGTTTCTGCTCCTTTGATCCGTCACCGTGCAGCAGAAGTCCCTGGGCAATAAAAATCAGGCATATTCCAAGAATTTGAAGCGCAATAAAAAAGTTGAACATACATCACCCCCGGCAATAAATACCGTTACATATATTTTTCCTCAAAGGCAGAGATTTCCATGGGGCGGGCAAAGTAATATCCCTGAAACATATCACAGCCGATCTGCCGTAAAAACTCCACCTGCTCCAGGTTCTCCACACCTTCGGTAATCACCGGAACCTGAAGCTGTCTCGACAATTCCACAATCATCCTGAGTATCTTTTTCGCCCGATCCTCATTCTCTGTCTTGCCCAGAAACGCCATATCAATTTTCAGCACATCCACCTGTATATTCTTCAGCATGTTTAGTGAAGAATAACCGCT
>JAEDMI010000074.1 GCA_016303085.1 Acetatifactor sp. | reverse complement strand
GAATACAGCAATGACTGGAACTGTCTGCAACTTGCGGATGCGGACGGAAATCCCTATCAGTTTTATTTGAACGCCGGTGAGCATACTGTCCGGTTGGAGGCAAGTCTGGGTGGTGTAGGACCCATTCTGGAGGCACTGGAGGATTCCACCTTCCGCCTGAATCAAATCTATAGAAAAATTCTGGTGTACACGGGTGCAAGCCCTGACCAGTACAGAGACTATTACATAGAGAAGAATTACCCTGAGGTCATGGAAGCTATGGATCTCGAGGCAAAGAGACTGTACAAGATCGTGGATGACATGGTGGCGTACAGCGGACAGAAAGCCGATCAGATAGCTACAGCGCAGACAGTGGCGCAGCAGCTGGAACGTTTCTGCAAAAAGCCCCAGAAGATTACGCTGGAGTTCACTACCTTTAAGGACAACATTACCGCTCTGGGAACCGCTGCTCTTAATCTGAGTGAGACAAAGCTGGATGTGGACTATCTGGTGGTAAGCGGCACTGACGTGAAGCCTGAGAAGGACAAGGCGAACTTCTTTGCGAAGATTTGGCATGAAATTAAATCCTTCGCAGCATCCTTTTTTGTGGACTACAACGCAGTGGGCGATGTATATGACGAAGACGGAAGCGACAACGTGGTGAAGGTGTGGGTTCTCACCGGCCGTGATCAGGGCACAATCTTAAAGTCCATGGTGGACGATACCTTTACTCCGAATTCCGGTGTAAAGGTAAATGTGGAAGTGGTTGATCCCGGCGCTGTAATGAATGCCGTGATGGCGGGCAGAGGTCCCAATGTGGTGCTCTCCATGGGCGCTGACCAGCCTGTGAACTACGCTTTGCGTAATGCGGCGGAGGATTTGACACAGTTCGATGACTGGCAGGAGGTATTCTCCCATTACACGGAAAGCTCGTATGAGCAGTATCGTCTGGATGAACATATTTACGCGGTACCCGAGACTCAGACCTTCAACGTAATGTTCTACAGAAAAGATGTGCTGGAGGAGTTGGAACTGGAGATTCCCAATACCTGGCAGGAGCTGATTGAAATGCTTCCTACCATTCAGGGCAACAACCTCTCGGTGGGCATACCTACCGCAGCGGGCAGCAGTTCGACAACAACCGCCTCCACGGCCGTCGCATCCAATACTCCTGACCTGTCACTGTACTTTACGCTTCTGTTCCAGTACGGCGGCGACATGTACAATGAACAGGGAACCAAAACCACGGTGGACGACGAGGCCGGTGTGAAGGCTTTCAAGGATTATGTCAGGTACTTTAACGATTACGGAATACCTACGGTGTATGATTTCGTCAGCCGTTTCCGTTCAGGAGAAATGCCTATTGGTATTTCTGCATATTCGACCTATAACACGCTGATGGTATCCGCTCCCGAGATTCGAGGACTCTGGGATTTCACTTTAATCCCCGGCACGGAGTACACGAACCCTGACGGAAGCACCTATATAGACCGCTCCGATTTCATCACCGGCAACGCGACCATGATGATTGCCACCGAGGACGAGGAACTGAGGCAGGATTCCTGGGAGTTCATGAAATGGTGGGCACAGCCCGATACGCAGGTGAACTTCGGACGCGAGATTGAGGCTCTGCTGGGATCCTCCGCCCGGTACGCTACGGCGAACAAGGACGCTTTCGTACAGCTTTCCTGGAGCGCGGACGACATTGAGGTGCTGGACGCACAGTGGGAACAGACGGTGGGAATCCGCGAGGTGCCCGGCGGTTACTTCACAGGGCGTCACATCACCAACGCAATTCGAAAGGTGATTAACGAAAAAACTGACTCCAGAGAAACTATCATAGATTACGCAGTCACTATCAACGATGAAATCAAAAAGAAGAGGATTGAGTTCGGACTGCCGGTAGATGGAGAATAGGGGAGTGAAGCATGAAAGAGTATTGGAAAAAGTATTTTGTACTGCGAAAGCATAACACGCAGGTGGCATTGAAAAAAGCGTCAAAAAGTAAGATGTGCTACCTGTTTCTCCTGCCTTATGCGCTGCTGTTTACTCTGTTCTACGTGGCGCCGGTGGTGATATCCATTTTTTACAGCTTTACCTATTACAATATTCTGGAGAGTCCCCGATTTATCGGACTTCAGAATTATATCAGCCTGATACTGGAGGACGACATCTTCCTGATCGGTCTGAAGAACACTTTCCTGATTGCCGTGGTGACCGGACCGTTGGGCTACATAATGTCCTTTCTGTTCGCCTGGCTGATTAACGAGCTGCCCAGATGGGTGCGAAGTGTGGCTGTCGTTGTGTTCTACGCCCCTTCCATTGCGGGTAACTGTTACGTAATTTTCTCCGTGTTCTTCCGGGGAGATGCTTATGGATATGTGAATGCATTTTTGATGAACCTCGGTATTATTGATAAGCCTGTTTTGTGGTTCATTAATCCGGACTATATGCTACCGATATGTATGCTGGTCATCCTGTGGATGAGTTTGGGCACCGGATTCCTCTCCTTTGTGGCAGGTCTTCAGGGCGTGGATAGGTCTCAGTTCGAAGCGGGATACATGGACGGAATTAAGAATCGCTGGCAGGAGTTGTGGTATATCACTCTTCCTAACATGAAGCCCATGCTGATGTTCGGCGCGGTTATGTCTATCACTCAGGCCTTTGGCGTCTGCGATGTGACCATGGCGCTGTGCGGATATCCCAGTACCGACTACGCGGCACGAACCATAGTGACCCACCTGTTCGACTACGGCTTTACCCGATTTGAGATGGGTTATGCATGTGCAATCGCGACGATACTGTTCTTGATTATGATACTTTGCAACAAAGCAATTCAAAGTCTGTTGAGGAGAGTGGGAACCTGATATGAGCAAGAAGAAAAAGCAAGAAACAGTAGAAGCTGTATATCACAAAAAGCTAATCAAGAGAAGGAAGCCAAATCGCTCTATCGCAGGCGACTTCTTCCTGTATCTGTTCCTGGTCCTTGTGGCGGTGGTTATGGCATTCCCTATTGTGTATGCAGTGAGCAACGCGCTGAAGCCTTTGGATGAATTATTTAGGTTTCCGCCGAAGATTCTGGCGCAGAACCCTACGATGGATAATTTCTCCGATTTGTTCGTGACAATGGGAAAGTCCTGGGTGTCCTTCTCCCGATATTTGTTTAATACGGTGTTCATTACTTTTGCGGGAACCTTCGGACATTTGATCGTGGCATCCATGGGCGCTTTCGTACTGGCGAAGTACGATTTCCCCGGTAACCGGACTTTCTTTAAGCTGGTTACGGTGGCAATGATGTTTACCGGTTACGTGACACAGATTCCTAACTACCTGATTCTGAACAAGTTGGGCTGGATTGATACATACTGGTCGATTATTATCCCTGCTTTTGCATCTCCCATGGGACTCTTCCTGATGAAGCAGTTCATGGAGGGTCTGCCCACCTCTCTGATTGAGGCGGCACAGATAGACGGTGCCAGCGTATGGAAAGTGTTCACCGGTATCGTGATGCCTAACGTAAAGCCGGCGTGGATGACCCTGATTATCTTCTCGGTGCAGGGACTCTGGAACAACAAAGCATCAACCTTCATCTATTCCGAAGAAAAGAAGACTCTTGTGTATGCCATGCAGCAAATCCAGAGCGGCGGTATTGCCAGAACCGGACAGGGTGCGGCAGTGCTGGTGGTTCTGATGGTGGTTCCTATCGCAATTTTCATCTTCTCCGAAAGCCAGATCCTGGAGACGATGGCAAGTTCAGGTCTGAAGGATTAACAGGGAATGAGGTGGCGTATGAAAAGGATGATAAAAACAATCGGCACGATTGCGTTGGGAGTAATAGCCCTGGCAGCGCCTTCCATGAGTGTTATGGCGGTAGAGAGAAGTTATACCTACAATTACGACTACTGGGGCGATGTACAGGATTCGCCGGACTTCTACACGGTGACTAAGGTGTACACCGCATCGGATTTTGGTCTGGATATGAATTTCAGTGCTCCTGAGAGTATGTTTGTTAAGGACAATATGATTTATATCTGCGATACCGGAAATAACAGGGTTATTCAAATGGAGCGTACCGGTACGGAACAGTTTGAGATTGTCCGTACATTCGACAGCATCAAGGGAAATACGGACGTGAAGAGTCTTTCGGGTCCCACGGATATTGCAGTTTCCGATGAGGGAGATATCTATATCTGTGACAAGGGAAATGCAAGAATTGTGAAGTTGGACAGTAATCTGAATTTCCTTTTACAGTTTAATCTTCCGGTAGATTCCACGGTGAATGCCGAAAGTACCTTCAAACCTTCAAGGCTGGTGGTGGATACGGCCGGGCGTGTTTATTGTATTGCAGAGAGTATCAACCAGGGGTTATGTAAGTACGAGGCCGACGGTACGTTCTCCGGATTTGTGGGAGCGACACCCGTTACATACAACTGGGCGGATTATATCTGGAAGAAGTTTGCGACGCAGGAGCAGAGAGAACGTATGACTTCCTTTGTCCCTACCGCATATGACAATGTCTATATGGATCAGGAAGGATTTATTTACGCCTGTGCCGGCGGACAAGAGGAAGATGATCTTGATTCCGGCGCTGCGGATGCTGTCCGCAAGCTGAATCTGATGGGCAATGACATTTTGGTTCAGAACGGCGAGTACCCCACGTATGGTGACCTTTACTGGGGTGAAGGCGGCGGCTACGAAGGTCCCTCCTATTTTACGGATGTAACTGTACTGGACAATGATATTTACGTCTGCCTTGATAAGAACAGGGGTCGTCTCTTCGGTTATGATGATCAGGGCAAGACGGTGTTCTGCTTTGGCGGAAACGGCAATATGGACGGTTACTTCAGACGCCCTGCAGCCATTGAACACATGGAGCACGATTTGGTGGTGTTGGATTCTCTGGCCTGCAGCGTGACACTGTTTACTCCTACTGAATTCGGTGAACTGGTTTATCAGGCGATTGAGCAGTTTGACGACGGCAATTATGAAGCCTCCGGAGACAGCTGGCGTGAAGTTATGAAGCTGGACGGCAACTATGATTTGGCCTACATCGGTATCGGACGTTCTCTGCTCCGTCAGGAGAAATACCATGAGGCGATGGAGTACTTTGAACTGAAATATGATGATGATAACTATTCCAAGGCTTATAAACAGTACCGTAAGGAGTGGGTGGAGGAACACATTGTGATTATTGTTGCCGTGATTCTGGTAGCTTTCCTGGTGCCTCTCTCCATCGGTAAGATTAAGGAAATTAAGCACGAGATAGACATCGCGGATATCTTCAGAAACTAGAAGAACGGAGGCCGGTATGATTGCTGCACTGAAAAAGAAAGAAACTTATCAAAAATATTTTGCGAGTCTGAAGTTTGCGTTGTACTGTACCACACATCCTCTGGACGGCTTCTGGGATCTCACCCACGAGAAGAGGGGAACTTACGCGGCGGCAAACACCATCCTGTTTTTGACCCTGCTTATAAGAATCTTGAAGCTTCGCTACACCAGTTTTATTTTCCTGAGGGTCTACTGGGAGGATATTAATATTTTCCTGTATCTGGCCAGCATCGTGTTTCCTCTTGCGATGTTTGTAATCGGAAACTGGGGCCTGACGACGCTTTTTGACGGCAAAGGCAGACTGGGGCAGGTGTACATGGCAAGCTGCTATGCGCTGACCCCTTATCCGCTGATGCAGTTCCCGCTGATGATTTTCAGTAACTTCGTGACGGTGGACGAGGCGGAGTTCTACTCAGCGCTCAGTGCTATTTCCCTTGTCTGGGCGGCTCTGCTGTTTGTGGCGGCCATGGGTCAGATTCACGAGTTCAACATGGGAAAGAACATTTTGTTTATTGTGGCCAGCCTGTTTGCAATGCTGGTGATTGTATTTATCCTGTTGCTGTTTTTCAGCATGATTTCTCAGGGCATTGCGTATTTTGTGTCCCTAGCTAAAGAGATTATGTTCCGACTATAGCAAATAGGTGCAATATAAGGACATCTGACGGGCGGAAGGATAGGAGCGACCATGAAGAAAGAAAGAACAGTTAAAAATGCCGAAAGGAAAGCCGCAGTGATAAAGTGGCTGAAGAGTATGACGGCTCCCTTAATCATAACAGTCGTGATAGCAGCGGCAATAGCGGTGATTATCAATTTCCAGACGAGCAGTGAACCGCAGAAGCCCATTGAACTTCGGGGTTATGAAGGATCTACAAGCCCTATTGTTGTGGAAAACGACAAGCTGAAGCTTACCATGGATCCCACTACGACACAGTTCACTCTGGAAGTGAAGGAGACCGGGAAGGTGTGGTATTCCAATCCTCCCGAGGCGGACTCCGATCCACTTGCGCTGGCGGCATATAAGGGAAGGTTGCAGTCTACCCTGCTGCTGACCTTCAGCCAGTCTACCGGTCTGAAGACTACCTACGACAATTTCAGTTATGGTATCGAGAACGGCTTATATGAAATAGAGCAGGGAGAGGATTATATCCGGGTCGACTACTCCGTCAGCAAATCTGAGCGTGAGTACATGATTCCTCCGGTTATTACCGCGGCGAACATGGAAAAGTGGATGGATAAGATGGAGGTCAAGGACTCCGGCTTCCTCAAGCGCTACTATAAGAAATACGATATCAATAATCTGGGTTCAAAAGATGATAAAGAAGCGCTGCTTGCCGATTACCCTATTCTGGAGACGGAGCCTATATATGTGCTGTCTGCTGCTGCCAAGGGTGCGACGAATATAAAGATGGAAGGCATTTTTGAGGCGGCAGGGTATACGGTAGAGGATTTCGCGGCGGATAAGGCGCTCAACAATAAGGAAAAGGTCAACGCTAATCTGACCTTCAACGTGAGTGTGATTTATCGTCTGGAGGACGGCGACCTTGTGGTGGAGATGCCTTTGGATGATTTGGAGTATAAATCCAGTACTCCCATTTACACTATGGTTCTTCTTCCCTATTTCGGAGCCGGCGGTCCCGAGGACGAGGGGTATCTTTTGGTGCCGGAGGGTGGCGGCTCGCTGATTAACTTTAACAACAATAAGCTCTCACAGGCATCTTATTATGCGAGCCTGTACGGTTGGGATATGGCGCTGTCCAGAGACGCCGTGGTGCATGATACGAGGGCATACTTCAATGTATTCGGCATAGCAAACGGCGACGATTCCTTTATCTGTATGATGGAGGAAGGCGCTCCGTATGCCTCTGTACAGGCGGACATTGCCGGACACAACAGCAGCTATAATTTCGTGAACACCGTTTACAGCATCAGCCCGCGTGAACTTTATGAGGTGGGTGATTTGGGCAGCCAGAACGTCTACAAGTTTCTGGAGACGCTGCCTCATGAGACCCTGACCCAGCGGTACCGCTTTGTGAACAGCAACAGCTATGTGGATATGGCGAAAGCTTACCAGGGTTATTTGAAGGATAAATACGGTCAATATTTTGACATGAATGATGACGAGAGTGTCCCTGTATCACTTGAAATTGTGGGTGCCGTAGATAAGGTGAAGCAGGTTTTGGGTGTTCCGGTCTCCAGGCCTCTGAAGCTGACCGAGTACAGCGAGGCGGAAGACATGATCCGACAGCTGACTGAGGAGGGCATGGACAATATTTCTGTGAAGTACACAGGCTGGTGTAATGGCGGCGTGAACCAGAAAATTATGAGGAAGGCAAAGCTTGTCTCTAATTTGGGCAGCAAGAAGGATTTGAAAAATCTGGGAACCGCAGCGCAGGAGTTGGGCGTGGACCTCTATCTGGAGGGTGTGACTCATTACGAATATGACAGCAATATTTTTGACGGATTCTTTTCCTTCACGGATGCTGCAAGGTTCCTGAGTAAGGAGAGAGCGGAACTGTTTATTTATAGTGCCGTGACCTACGCAGCGCGGGAGGGTACTGACAGTTATTATCTTCTCCGTGCGGATCTGATTGATGAAAACATGGATGTCCTTGCCGAGGCGGTGGAGAAGTACAATGCCAATGTGGCTTTCCGAGACACCGGCATGGATCTTTCCTCCGATTATAATCTGAAGAAAACGGTGAGCAGAAATGCCGCTATGGTTTCTCAGGCGGAAAAACTGAGACAGATAGCCGACAGCGGAAAGAAGATTATGATTAATATGGGCAACGATTACGCTGTGGCTTATGCAGATATGGTGACCAATATGGATTTGGCCGGCAGCGGTTATACCATTCTGGACGAGAAGGTTCCCTTCTACCAGCTGGCTGTTCACGGGTTTGTGAATTATGTGGGTTCGCCCTTAAATACCTGTGGAAATGAGGAGCAGGAGCTTTTAGAGTCCGCAGAGTACGGTGCGGGACTTTCTTTCTCCCTGATGAGGGAAACGTCCTTTGCCCTGCAGAAGACCCTTTACACCGAGTATTATGCCTCCGATTTCGCCGCATGGCATGACAGGATGATGGATATTTATAACAGATATAACAGTGAAATGGGGCATGTATTCAATCAGGAAATGGTTGCTCACGAGAAGTTGAGTGCGGATTTGTCCTGTACCACTTACAAGGATGGCACAAGGGTTTATGTGAACTACAGCTTTACCGACGCGGTGACGCCGGACGGTGTGGAAATCCCGGCAAGGGATTATAAGGTTGTCCGCTGACAGCGTGAGAAATAGGAAAAGTTTAGAAAGGGTAGAGGTTATGAAAAGACAGAAGAACAAGTTAGCAGGTCTTCAAAAACGGAAAGCCATTTCAGGATATCTGTTCATTATGCCGTTCATCATAGGCTTTCTGGTCTTTATGGTGCAACCGCTTATTCAGTCCCTGTATATGAGCTTCTGCGATGTACAGCTGGGTGCGGGAACCTTTAATCCTGTGTGGCGCGGTCTGTTCAATTACAATTATGCTTTTCGGGTAGATGCGGACTACACCCGGGATCTCACGGAGGAGCTTGCCAGGATGGCGATTTATTCTTTGGCTATCATGGTATTCAGTTTCTTTGTGGCGTTGGTGCTGAATCAGAAGTTCAAGGGAAGGGCGTTTGTGCGTTCCGTGTTCTTTCTTCCCGTGATTCTGGCATCCGGTGTGATGTTGAAGCTGGATTCTGATAATGCCCTGATGGCGGCAGTCGCTCAGACTGTGGAGCTGAATGCTCAGGGAACGACAGGAATTACGGACGCGATTCAGGAGATTCTGAGGACCTCCGGAGTGGGTGTCAGAGCCTTTGAAAAATTGTTTGAGGTCATTGATAATATTTATAATGTAGCGATTTCCTCCGGTATTCAGATTATTATCTTTCTGTCGGGACTGCAGACCATATCAAACAGTATGTATGAAGCAGCGGATATCGAGGGCTGTACCAAGTGGGAGAGTCTTTGGAAGATTACCTTCCCTATGGTGAGTTCCCTGTTCCTTGTGAACTGGATTTACACCGTGGTGGACTTCTGTATGAGGTCGGACAACAAAATCATCGAGAAGATTACCGATCTCGTAAATGTAAACCTGAAATACGGGTTGGCATCCGCCATGTCATGGGCTTATTTTGTGTTAGTCATGTTGATTGTGGGAATCAGTTCGCTCATCATCTCAAAGGGGGTTTACTACTATGAGTAAGGTGAAGACAGGAAAGTATACGAACTTTTGGGAGAGGAACAGAAAGTCCGGAGGATATCTCCTGCGCAGGACTGTGATGCAGTACGGCATCAGCATATGTCGGGCGATACTACTCTTTGGGTTATGTTTCCTGATCTTGCAGCCCCTTTTAAATAAAATCTCGGTGAGTTTTATGACGGAGCAGGATTTATATGATCCCATTGTCACAGCCGTACCGTTGCATTTCACCACGGAGAATTACAAACTTGCCGCGGGGCTGATGGAGTACGGGAAGACTCTGTTTAATTCCCTGGTGATTTCATTGACTATAGCGGTTCTGCAGGTGTCTGTGAGTACTCTTGTCGGATACGGTTTTGCCAGATTCCAGTTTCCGCTTAAGAAATTCTGGTTTGCCTGTGTGATGATGACAGTGTTGATTCCGCCACAGGTAATTTCCACTTCCCTGCATCTGCATTTCCGTTTTTTCGATGTGCTGGGAATCTTTAAATTGATAACGGGTTCTACTTTGAATCTGAAGGGTTCCGTGATTCCGTATTATCTGATGAGCGTGGGCTGTATGGGTCTAAAGAACGGACTGTATATTTACATGATCCGCCAGTTTTTCCGTAATATACCCAAGGAGCTTGAGGAAGCGGCTTATGTGGATGGTTGCGGAACATTAAAGACCTTTATCAGGATTATGTTGCCGGATGCAAAGCCTATTCTCACTTCCTGTTTCCTGTTTGCCTTTGTCTGGCAGTGGACGGATGGTTTTTATTCCAGTATGTTTCTGGGCAACGTGAGCCTTCTGAGTATCAAACTCAAACAGCTGCCTGATACTTTTGGCGGTTATATGGCTCGAATCAGCGGAGCTGCAAGTTCAGCAGGCGTGTCGGTACCTTACAGCAACTGTATGCTGGCAACAGGTACTCTGATGGTGATTGTACCTCTGATTGTCCTGTATCTCTTCGCCCAGAAGGGCTTTGTGGAGAGCTTGAGCAGCACCGGTATTAAGATGTGATATAAGTTCCCCGCCAACTAAACCCGGAAAAGTTATATAGACGGCGGAAAAGGCGTATCAAAGCGCTCAGGAATTTATATATATAAAGGAGGAAAATATGAAAAGAAAAGTTTTAAGAAAACTGATGGCTGTTTCCATGGCAGCTGCTATGACTATGGGAATGGCAGCATGCGGCGACTCTGATACTCCTGCGTCCAACGAAGGAAGTACTCAGCAGTCCAGCGATTCTCAGCAGTCCAGCGAATCCGAGCAACCTAGCGATTCTCAGGAAGAGGGAATGACTACTGTCAGAATCGACCCTAAGACCGGCGAGCCCTTTGATTTGGGCGGCATGGAGATTATCATTGCAGACTGGTGGACCGGTGACC
>JAEDMI010000073.1 GCA_016303085.1 Acetatifactor sp. | reverse complement strand
TTTCCCATAGCTGTGAACCAGGTCAATCAGTTCTCTGCCGAAAGAAATCACAAAGTCATTGATAAACGCCATCCAGTCAGCCTTCCGCTGATTGCCGGGCATATGGGTCACATGCAGCTGTCCCTTATTGATAAAGTCTTCCGCTGTCATGCGGTAGCCGTATTTTTGTTCAAATTCCTCCAGCGCAATATCACTGACGGTATAATCGTAGGAAGCCCAATCGGAAAACAGATGCCGGTTTCTTTCGCTGCTGCCCCATATCCACACAAAGTTGTAAAACATGGAGGTAAAGCGCACCACCGTAGTATCCGGGTGAGTCTCACACCAGCTTTTCATCCAATTCAGCAGATACTCCCTTGTCTCCGGATATCTGGGCTCCAGCTGCATCAGATGCTCCTTGTCCCAGTTGTTGGTGGTATGATTGTACATGGAAATCTCTTCCCAGATACGGTAGGCGAGAAAGCTGACGGTATATTTATGGAAGGGGATGATTCCCTTTACCGTAACCGTGCCCTCCTCCTTATGATAAGTCCACTTCTCCCTGCTCACCTTTTCGTTGGAAGTTCTGTCATAAACCTCCCAATAGGAAAATGCTTTCTCACTGTCATTGATTCTGAACTGCTCTGCAAAAAAACTTTCCATCAGGCAGATTGTCACTTCATCTCCCTCTGCCACCTCAGCCGGAGTACAGAGAAAGGTTTGCTGAAGTTTATCGGTGTTCTTCTTTGCCCACTCATTGTGATCTCTGATGATACAGATTGTGGAGTAAATGCCATAGCCCGCGTGGACGATTTCATCCGACAGAACAGTTCCGTCACTGTCCCTGATGACATCAGCCCCCCATTTTTCTGCCATTTTCAAGGTAAGCTCCTCATAACCGGACTCTCCGGGAAGGGTAAACCCGCCTTTTTCCTTTGACATTTCTTTTTCCTCCCTCTATTCTAAATCTTCATTTTTCTGCATATTTCAACCGCTTCACCTCTGGTAATTATCCGGCTCAGCTGTTCACTGCCGTCAGCTTTCAGTAAGCCGATACTCCGGGCCGCCCTGATAAACCTCAGGGCAAAAGGTCTGCAGCAGTCATCGTAGGAGCATGGAGCTTCCTGCGGAAGGGTTTTCCTGCTCTTATATCCGTTCACGGCCAGCACCAGAAATTCCTCCAGCGTTACCCGGTTTTCCGGGCAAAAACAATTATCCGTCACCAGATGCTCATCGATAATGCCATTCTGGTAGGCACATTCCACAGTGCCCGCGTACCATTCATGACCTACCACATCCGTAAACATATCATTATATACATTAGTGGGAAAGAATCTGGCCGTTTTGATAATCATATCAAGAGCCGTTACCCTGTCCAGCGGTGCATCCAAATCCTGAACATCGGAGAGAAGTTCATTTTCTCCCCAGGGATTTATCATAGCCTCAAACTTTTTGGGTTTTACCGGCACTGCAATTGTCTCCGCCGGCTTCCATTGTCCGAAGCCCTCCGTCACACACTTTGCCAAAAAGCGATACCTCGGCTCATTATGGCTCCCGCATACTCTCACAATTTCTTTTGCTACGAATCCTGCCATATAATAAGCACCATAATCATTGCTGTGGGTAAAGTCATTGGGGAAAAAATATGCCTTGGACGCTTCCAGTCCCTTTTTAACAATAAATTCTCTGCTCAGCTTATGTAAATCCAGCACGGGAACCTCTGCTGTCCTACCGATTTCCCTACAGGTTTCTGCGTATTCCCATAATAAATCGTTATAGGAACCGTCATTTCCTTTCCAACTGTTACGGGCAATGGGCGTCACAATCACAGGATATGCACCCTTGTCCCGACATTCACCGATGTACCTGAGCAGATTCATACGGTATCCGCCTTCTGCCTTTAACTCCTGTAGCTTTTGATCGTTGTGCCCGAACTGGTAAAACAAAAAGTCTCCGGGCCTGCTGTACTGATCAATAACCGCATAATGTCCCTCCCGGCGGAAACTGTCTGTGGTCAGCCCTGAATGAGCATGGTTGGAGACAGCTATATTTTCATCCAGATAAGCAGAAAGCATTTGACCCCAGCCGGCATAGCTTGTACCCGGTGCATAAGGATACTCCGCACTCTGGTCTGTCACTGTGGAGTCTCCCGCAATATAAATAACGGGGCATACAGTCTCCACAATAGTGATACCGCTGATTTTCGGCTTATCCGCCACCACCGTAATATCCAGAGATTTATCCGTATAAATCCTGGTCTGCCCTCTGGGTACGATATCGCACACATTTACTGTCATGGTGTGCCTGAACTCCGTGTTCCCGGGAATGTTCCCGAAAAATCCCAGACGCCTGCGCCCCGTGAAAATCTGTACGTCCCTCATAGGTTCTTCCGTGCGGATAGTGATTGTTACTTTATAGTTCCCCTGACGGGGTACGTCCACTTTAAAAGTGAGAGGAATACGCCTGTGCTCTCCCGCAAAACTTTCTCCTGCTTCTTCCTCCAGCTCTCTTACTCTTTTATCGGAATCCAGAAAACAGCCTGAATCATTATCCTCCGGACATGTCAAATCCGTATCCTGATACCAGTAAAAGGTATCAAAGCCTGAATTGAGTTCCGGTATTTTCAGGAGTTCCTGTTCTCTTCTGTTTTGTTCTGTGATAAAGCCGTAGCCTTTGCCCGGTTGGTATAAATCCGCCGCACTGACATCAATAATGTTTGCCGTGCCGGAGTCCACTCCGAACAGGAAATTCCTGCGAAACATATTTACAAAGCACCGTCCTTTGCAATCTCGTCGGAAATCAGCAGTGTCGAAAAGAACGCCAGAGCAAGACCCTGTCCCCAGCCCTGAATATATGCCTTGGGAATTCCTCTGTAGCCTTCCTTATCCCTCATGACAGCAGTACCGCCGGATACATTCATTACTTTGCCGTCCTCGCTGACATTGTCCAACAATCCTTTGATGGATTTATTGATATATTTAGAATGCAGAGGGTTTCCTCTGGTAAGCATTGCTGCCGCAATTCCTGCGGAAGCTGAAATCTCCTCATAGGAATCCGGGTCGTCCAGCACTGTCCTCCAAAGACCGTTTCCCGTCTGGAGGGTTTTCAGGGTTGCCAGCTGCTCATTCAGAGAGCCGGCAATATCAATATATTTCGGGTAAAGATAACACTCCGGCAGGATTCCTCCTACCTGCGCCATGGTAAATGCCGCCCAGGCATTTGCCCTGCCCCAGTAAATTCCGGACATATGGTCCCCGGTAATGTTGTTGTAACCATGATACCAAAGACCGCTGCTGGGGTTCTGCAAATATTTAATATGCCAGTAGTACTGGTTCAGTGCATCTTCTATCATTGCCTCATCCCGATTCATTACGCCTACACGAAGCAGAAGGAAAGCTGCCATAAACAGGGTGTCGCACCACGCCTGCTCCGGGAAATCATTGTTGGCAGACACCGTATGCTGCAACACATTATCCCCAAAGCGGAGAGCATTCTTCGTAATATACTCTATCTTACTCATGAGGATATCGTAGTAGCGCTGCTCTCCCGTAGCTTTGTAAAGGGTGATGAGACAATGTCCCATGGCGCAGGCATTGACCGTCCACACCTTCGGCAGTCCAAGGTCAATCAGTTCATCTACTCTGTCCTTCAATAAGTCAAGGTATTCCTGCTTTCCGGTTTTTTCGTATGCCTCACCGATACCGTAATAAGCTACACCGCAGGGCCAGTCCCAAGTCAGGTCCATGTTCATGGTCTTTTTAACAATTTTGTCAATAACCTCTTCAATCTGCTTTTTATCGTATTCCAGCTTAAGCATATATCCTCCGTTCCGGCTTTTGGCCTGTCATATTTAGAACCTTAAAATTTTATATACTTTCCGCTTTCCATTTTATTTCACTTTTCTTTATGCAGCAATTCTGATTTAAAAACAGAAATCGGAAAGCACATACTTTTTAAGACAGCCCCCCAGACTGTGCCGGGGGGCCGCATTAATTTGATACTTATGAACCGCTATCCGAATTATTTCATTCTGGAGCTCAGACCGTTTTTCAGAGCATCCAGTCTCTGCTGTGCAATTTCAGAGTAACCTGCATCAGCATACTTCTTGGCAGATTCTTCATACAGAGCGTCGAACTTCGCGGGGTCACACATTACCAGTGCATCACGCAGCTCGGCATACAGAGTAAGCAGTGCTCCCTGATACTCGCCTACAGCGGGAATATCGGTAGCAAACATGCAGTCGGTGGGAACCCAACCCTTCTCCCATGCAGCAACCTGCTGATAGTAGT
Organism: Acetatifactor sp.; assembly: GCA_016303085.1. Taxonomy (GTDB): domain Bacteria; phylum Bacillota; class Clostridia; order Lachnospirales; family Lachnospiraceae; genus Acetatifactor. Next base: position 6,822 of record JAEDMI010000073.1, on the reverse strand, counting down.
TTTCAATGATATCATCGGTGAAATCCTGAGGCAGACCCTTAGGAGAAGATGCTTTAATCATATCTTCAATGGTACCTGCATTTCTTGCCTCAATGGTTACACACCAGTAGTCCTTGTTGTTGTTGAAGCCCTGAACCTTGTCTCCGGAATAATCTGCGATACCAACGGGCAGACCGTTTTCATCCAGAGTGTAGTGCTCGCCTTCAAAGCCCCACTGGAAGGTCAGCAGGTTTTCAGGCTGAGTGCACCACTCCATGTACATCATGGCAGCTTTGATTTCATCTTCGGTAGCCTGAGAGGAGAAGCCGATCATCATACCGAAGGGGTTGTTGGAACGGAATGCAGGAACAGTGCCGTAATCGGTATCCGCAACATTGTTCTGAACAAGAATAGCCAGTTCAGCATCAGGGTTATTCTCATAGAAGGACTTCAAAACAGGCATGTCAGCGGAAATATAAGCGCTGTACTGATAAGCCTGACCATTGATAAAGTTAGCTTCTGCGGTAGCAGCGTCAATGGTATAGAAATCAGGATCAGTGAAGCCAAGGTTGTAATTCTCGTTTGCTTCCTTCAGAAGCTTCTTGTTAGGCTCCCAGCCGAGAGCAGGAATTGCATAATCGCCGTACATTGCCCACTCTTCCTCGTTGGTAGGATAATCTCTGAATGCATAGTTCTGGTCCATACCTGCAGTACCGGTTGTCATGGAACCTCCGGCAGGGTGAGCACAGATGCCTGCATTCTGAATCTTTGTCATAGCGTCAACATATTCTGCACGATTTGCGGGAATATGATCGTAGCCAACCTGCTTTAACCAGTCCATACGAACCCATGTGATAAAGGTATAGTTGGTGTTGTAGTAAGGTCTCTCGGCAAGAACAAAGTATGTCTCGTCGTTCATGGTTGTGTACTGAATCTGATTCAGGTCAACCATTCTCTGATAATAGGTAGGAGCAATAAATGCGAACTCCTCCAAATCGTAGGTTGTCAGGAATCCGTCTGCCACCCACTGTGCCTGCTTAGGATAGTCGTACTCCATCAGGAATGTAGGAAGATCTTCGGCAGATGCCAGAAGGTTGTATGCCTCCAGAACGCCGCCGCGGGCGATGGGCTCAAACTCCAGCTTGATATTGTACTTGTCTCCGAAGTTCTCCTGAAGCCATCCTTCCCAGTAGTTATCGCCTGTTCCGATTGCGGGAACGCCTTCCTTACCTCTGTCATATACAGGGATTGTCAAAGTTACCTGATCAGCAAAAGCGGTGTAGCCCTCAATACCGGGTACTGCTGCCGTATCGCCGCCTTCCTGAGTCTGGCTGCCGCTCTCCTGGCTTGCAGAAGCAGGTGTGTCGTTAGATGCGGGTGTATTCTCTCCGCTTCCGCATCCTGTCAAAGTGCCCATTGCCATAGCGCCGACCATTGCTGTAGCAAGAACCTTCTGAAGTGTGTTCTTCTTCATAAAATAAATTCCTCCTTATAAATAAGATATAGTTTTATTCATACCCGGCTTTCCGGGAAAACTACCTGAAATAAATTAGCCCTTCACTGCTCCGATCATGACACCCTTTACGAAATACTTCTGTAAGAAGGGATAGATACAGATAATGGGTATGGTTACAATCATGATGGCTGCTGCCTGCAATACCTCCGGTGTACTGGTAACGGCTGCTGCTTCCGAAAGGGAGATGGTCTGTGCCTCCGATGCGGAGGAAACCATCTGGGACAGCTTGTATTGTGCCATCTTTAAGGAATCCGTCTTTATGTAATACTTATTGTCTGCGTATGCATTCCAACGTCCTACTGCGTAAAACAGGGACAATGTGGCAAGCACCGGCTTTGACAGCGGCAGTACAATCCTGAACAATATCTGGAAGTTACTTGCACCGTCCAGAAATGCCGACTCCTCCAGGCTGTCCGGTATACTGGTCTGAAGAGATGTCTTCATAATCAGCATATTGTAGGGTGAATAAATCAAAGGTAAAATCAGCACCCACATGGTGTCCAGCAAATGCAGCTGTTTCATCAACAGATATGCGGGGATCAGACCTGCGCCGAAGTACATGGGGAACATCAGCAGAAAGGTAAAGAACATTCTTCCTTTCAGCCTCCTCTTGGAAAGAGGATATGCTGCACAGGTACATACCACCATACCGAGTACGGTAAAAATTAATGTCACAATGACGCTGTATATCATGGAATAGGTTAATCCGCCGTCAACAAAAATGGACTTGTATGCCGCGAGTGTGAAACCCTTGGGCCAGAGGAAAACTCTCTTTGCCACCACAGCCGCGTCGCTGGATATGGATTTTGCGGCAAGATGAATAAAGGGAAGGATACAGGTCAGGCAAAGGATGATAATAATTGCCATCATCACAAAATCGCTGACACGGAATTTGTTTATCGCTCTGCTGCCGTCGCTGGTTACTTCCGCGCCACGGACAACTTCTTCTTTTTTCTTAGCCATTATCCTTCACCTCCTTACAGCAATCCGTCTTCGCCGAGCTTCTTGGCCACCTTGTCCGCCAGCAGCACCAGAATCAGTCCCACAATCGACTGGAACAGGCCAACCGCCGTAGCCATACTGTATTTTCCGCCCGACAAGCCCTTGTCGTATATGTAGATAGCCAGCTGATACTGGAAGTCTCTGACCTGCGTATTTCCAAATTGGTCAAGCCTTTCAAAATTACTTCCCATGATACGTCCCAGGTTCATAATCAAAAGCGTAACTACCGTACTCTTGATGCCGGGAAGGGTAATATGCCACATTCTCTTCCAACGTCCCGCGCCGTCAATCATGGCCGCTTCGTAAAGCTCTCCGCTGATACCGGTAATTGCTGCCAGGTAGATGATGGTTCCCCATCCCATTCCCTGCCAGACACCTACCAACAGATAGGTCACCGCCCAGTGCCATTTCTCACCAAGGAAGTTAATTCCCTGTTCAATCAATCCCGCATTCATCAGCGCAATGTTTACCAGACCGCTGCTGGTACGGAACATGGTATAGGCAACGGAACCGATGATAACCCAGGAAAGGAAATGGGGAAGATAAAGAATCGTCTGGGTTACCTTCTTGAACCTGGGATAGCGGAGCTCATTCAGCATAAGTGCCAGAATGATAGGCATCGGGAACCCGATTAACAAATCCATCAGGTTAAATGCAATGGAGCTTTTCAGTGCCCTGTGGAAATCCGCATCTTTAAAAATCTTGACAAAGGTGGCCAGACCGACCCACTCACTGCCGTCATAACCCTTGGCGGGCTTGTAATCCATAAATACCATTCTCAGTCCGGGATAGGCAGCATAGTTGAAGATAATTACCATAGCCAGAGGGAACAACAGAAGCAGATACAGCTGCCAATCTCTCTTCCATGCACGTTTCCAGGTAGTTTTTGTTTTCACTACCACCTTGTTGGCATCACTTTTCTTTGCCATACTCATCCTCCTCAATGCCCGTTGCGGAATGCTTCGTCAATTTGTACACAATTTGTGTCCTTCTAAGGATATTATCATACACTTCGACGGTGATTTCTAAGCAATAAGCTATGAAAACTGTGCAAAAACAACCATTAATAGTCATGTTCGTTTTTCGGAGATTTGTATTTTTGCCTGTTCCGAGGGCAGAGTTTTTCCATTTTATAGGCAAAATGACATGTTTCTTTCTTTCATTTGGGGTGCTTTCTTCACTTTTCGGGAATAAAAATGATGGAATTCGGAACGAAACTGCAAAGTTTATGGTTGATTTTATTCGATTTGCTTGCTATATATAGTATATGAGAAGAGGAAAGATACCGTATCGGTGAAGGGAGGTTCTCATGGCAAAATCCAAAGGTGTGGTTACCGAATACAGAAACTATTATCTGCCCCTGCATTTCCCCGTACTGCTGTTGTCCGGGGATTACTGGAAAATATCGGATATTCCCAGCGGCAGGCTTCACTTCCACAACTGTCTGGAAATCGGCATCTGCCATTCTGACAGCGGCTGTCTTGAGATTTTCGGCGAGCCCGCTTCCTTTAAAGAGGGTGACGTAACTGTCATTCCCAAAAATGTCCCTCATACCACGTACAGCACTCCCGGCACGGAAAGCCACTGGTCCTACATCTTTCTGGACCCCCAGGAGCTGTTTCGCAATATGCTTCCCACCACATGGAAGAATTTTGATTTGTCCATGTATGTCTCCCACGATCTTCAGGTTATTTTTGACAGGGAAACATATCCTCAGATTTATCAACTTGTGATTTCAATTATTCGGGAATTGGAAGAACAAAAGCCCAGTTATCAGCTCAGTGCAAAGGGTTTGCTTTTATCCCTGTACATTGAGATTGTACGGATTCTGACTCTTGAGAAAAATGGAGGGGGCACCGAGAGTGCCCCGACTTCGTCGGAAAAAGAGAAGGAGGCTGAAAACGATAACGCCCTGGTCATCGCTCCCGCCTTGGATTTCATAGAAGAAAATTACAGCAGCCAGTTCACCATCGAATATCTTGCAGACCTTTGCCATTGGAGCCCTACCCATTTCCGCCGCGTTTTCCACGACATCATGGGTACCTCCCCTCTGGACTTTGTAAACAATACCAGAATCACAAAGGCCTGCAATCTGCTGCGAAGCACGGAAGACTCCGTGCTGAATATCTCGGAGACGGTAGGTTTTCACTCCGTCTCCAGCTTTAACCGCTATTTTATCAAAATCATGCAGGTATCACCCAGAGAGTACCGGAAACAGATGCAGAAATCCGATAAAAAAGCGGAAAATCAGTCTATTCTGGAATACGCAGGCTGGCTGTACCCCGAAAAGTAGGTCATCCCTGCTTTCTGTACTGCACAGGCGTCATTCCGTAGCTCTTTTTAAACAATCTGTTGAAATGCTCCACATTTTCATAGCCCACCTCTGCGGCAATGGTCTCCACAGTCTGATTGGTCTCCCTCAGCAGAGTGCGGGCTTTCTTCATCCTCTCCTCCTTCACCACTTCCTGGAAGGTCATGCCCGCCTTCTCCTTGATGTATTTGGAGAGATAGGGTTTGGAGAGATGGAAAGCCTCTGAGAGTGTCTCCAAGGTTACATTTTTGTAATCGCTCTGAATATAGCTGATAATCTCCACAATCCGGTCTTCTCTGCCGGAGGTGATGTGCTGCTGTGCCGCCAGCTTGTTTGCGGCAGAGGCAAGAGCGGCGATGGATGCCTTGATAATATCCTCGTCCACGCCCACACCCCAGTAAAGGATACCGTCATGCATCACCCCCACATAGGCTGCCGCCTTGGAACTGGAGCCTTTTGAAATAGCATGTTCCTCGTATACTGACAATTCGTAGCTCATGCCGAAGAAGGTCTTGATTGCGTTGCTCACCGCATCCAGACGACCGTTACCGGAGGTTTTGATAGCTCTTAAAGTGCCGTTTTGTTCTATTGTCACCTCAGCCTGAATTCCCTTCTCCTGTCTGAAATGGCATTCAGGGATACGGAATACATTTCTGGGACTGATATAGTTCTCCTCAAAAATAGCATAGATTTCAGCGGGAAGAAGCTCCTGGTGGCGCTTGTCGGAAACGCCCTTAATCAGATAACCTACTTCCTCCTTCATGGCAGCAGGCAGGGAGAAGCCGAATTGCTGCTTCAGTACAAAGGCCACGCCTCCCTTGCCGGACACGCTGTTGATACGGATGACATCCGACTCGTACTCTCTTCCCACATCAGCGGGATCGATAGGCAGATAGGGAACATCCCAGCGCTTGCCGCTCTTTCCTTCCTTTAACCAGTTCATACCCTTGCTGATGGCGTCCTGATGAGAACCGGAAAAGGCGGTGAACACCAGGTCTCCCGCATAAGGAGTTCTCTCATGCACCTTCATACCCGTAAAATGCTCATAAGCCTCTCTTATCTTCATGATATGGCTGAAATCGAGTCCGCTGTCCACACCGTGACACATCATATTGATGGCAACGGTAACGATATCCACATTACCTGTACGTTCTCCGTTTCCGAACAACGTTCCCTCCACACGATCTGCCCCCGCCAGAATTCCGAACTCTGCATCGCTGACGCCGCAACCTCTGTCGTTGTGGGGATGAACGCTTAAGACCACGTCTTTTCTGTATTTCAGATGTTTATGCATATACTCCACCTGAGACGCAAATACGTGGGGCATTGCCACCTGCACTGTAGTAGGCAGATTGATAATTGCCTTGTGCTCCGCGTCAGGCTTCCACACATCCAGAACCGCATTGCAGACCTCAAGGGCATAATCCACCTCCGTCTGGGAAAAGCTCTCGGGACTGTACTCAAAGGTAAAATTACCCTCTGTTTCCTCCGCCATTTTCTTTAACAGAGTTGCTCCGTCCACAGCCAGCTTTTTGATGGCTTCCTTATCCTTCCTGAACACCTGCTCACGCTGCTCAACAGATGTTGAGTTGTACAAATGTACTACTGCATGGGGTGCACCCTTTACCGCATCGAAGGTCTTTTTGATAATGTGCTCTCTTGCCTGGGTCAGAACCTGAATGGTTACATCCTCGGGTATCATGTTCCGTTCAATCAAAGCACGGATAAAATTGTACTCCGTATCGGAGGAAGCGGGAAAGCCAACCTCTATCTCCTTAAAACCGATTTCCACCAACAGCTTAAAGAATTCCAGCTTATCCTCCAGGCTCATAGGGTCTATCAGCGCCTGATTTCCGTCCCGCAAATCCACGCTGCACCAGATGGGCGCCTTTTCGATGCAATCCTTTTTCACCCAGTCATATGTAACCTCAGGAGGCATATGATATGTTTTTCCGTATTTTTCTTGAATCATTTTGTTATCCATTCCTATTCCAGCCTTTCCCGACCTGCATGT
>JAEDMI010000072.1 GCA_016303085.1 Acetatifactor sp. | reverse complement strand
TATGACAGGCGGACGTGTAGTTGTGCTGGGACCCACGGGCAAGAATTTTGCCGCGGGTATGAGCGGCGGTATTGCTTATGTGCTGGATGAGGGCAATGACCTGTATAAGCGATTGAATAAGGAAATGGTTTCTTCCGGAGAGATTACCTCCAAATATGATGTGCTGGAACTGAAAGCAATGATTCAAGAGCATGTTGCCTTGACCAATTCCGAAAAGGGAAAGAGGATTCTGGACAATTTCGGAGAGTATCTGCCCAAGTTCAAGAAGATAATTCCTCACGATTATGAGCGTGTTTTAAAGACTATCGTACAGATGGAGGAGAAGGGCTTGAGTGCTGAACAGGCTCAGATTGAGGCATTTTATGCGAACGCTAAAAAGTAAAGGAGGAAATCAAAATGGGAAAGCCCACCGGATTTATGGAATATAGGAGAGAAGTCAGTAAAGCTCAGGACCCGAAGAAGCGTATTAAGCACTTCAATGAATTTCACGAGCATTTGCCGAAAGAACAGCAGCAGCTTCAGGGCGCACGCTGCATGGAGTGCGGTGTTCCCTTCTGTCAGTCCGGGATGATGATATGCGGCATGGCCAGCGGTTGTCCGCTGCACAATCTGGTTCCCGAATGGAATGACCTGGTGTATACGGGAAACTGGGAGCAGGCATATAACCGGTTGAAGAAGACCAACAATTTTCCGGAGTTTACATCAAGAGTCTGTCCGGCGCTGTGCGAGGCAGCATGTACCTGTGGATTGAACGGAGACCCGGTTTCCACAAAAGAAAATGAGTATGCCATTATCGAGAATGCTTATGCGGAAGGGTACGCGGTGGCAAATCCCCCCAAGGTCCGCACAGGTAAGACGATTGCCATCGTGGGCAGCGGGCCCTCCGGTCTTGCAGCAGCCGACCAGCTGAACAAGAGAGGACATTCCGTCACAGTCTTTGAGCGTTCAGACCGCATCGGAGGACTGTTGATGTACGGCATACCGAATATGAAGCTGGAAAAGCAGATTGTGGACAGAAAAAAGAAGATTATGGAGGAAGAAGGTGTCACCTTTGTGACGGGAGTGGATGTGGGCAGAGATATGAAAGCAGACAAGTTGCTGCGGGAATTCGACCGCGTCATTCTGGCCTGCGGAGCTTCCAACCCCAGAGATATCAAGGTATCAGGAAGGGATGCAAAGGGAATTTACTTTGCGGTGGATTTCCTGAAAGCAAACACAAAGAGCCTTTTGGATTCCGATTTTGAAGATAAACAGTATGTGGACACAAAGGACAAGCATGTTGTCATCATCGGCGGCGGTGATACCGGAAACGATTGTGTGGGAACATCCATTCGCCATGGTGCCAAGAGTGTGACCCAGATTGAGATGATGCCGAAGGCTCCCGATAAGCGGGCGGAGAATAATCCCTGGCCCGAATGGCCCAAAGTCTGCAAGACAGACTACGGTCAGGAGGAAGCCATTGCGGTTTACGGTCATGATCCCCGTATTTATGAGTCTACGGTGAAAGAGTTTATAAAGGATAAGAACGGAAATTTAAAGGCGGTGAAAATTGTGAAGCTTGCCTGGGAGAAGGATGCAGCCTCCGGTCGCATGAATATGAAAGAAGTGCCGGGCAGTGAGCAGGAGATCCCCGCAGACATCGTATTGATTGCGGCCGGCTTCCTTGGCACCCAGAACTATATTGCCGATGCATTTGGGGTGGAATTGAACGAGCGTACCAACGTAAAGACGGAAACAGGAAAGTATCAGACCAGCAGGGAAAATGTATTTGTCACCGGAGATATGCACAGAGGCCAGTCATTGGTGGTATGGGCTATTCGGGAAGGCAGAGAAGCAGCGAGGGCTGTGGATGAGAGTCTGATGGGATATTCCAATCTGGTGGTACAATAGTACTTCATGTCATTTCGGGCTGAAATGTTGTTTGTTTAGAAGGAACTTTGTCTGTCATTGGACGGACAGGGTTCCTTTTTAATATTAAGAATTAAACAAGTACTTTTTTTTAAATAGTATATTGCAATATATAATAGCTTGTGATACAATCATCTCATTAACAAAGAATAGAAAGAAGGAGGTGGGTACATGAGCATATATGCGAGAAACTTTTACTGGGGGATTTGGAGAACTTATCATTGGATAAAAAGATAAAAAGAAGGGGGAAGTGCAATGAATACGCAGTTTAAGAAGGGTGCATTAGAGCTTTGTGTACTTTCTCAGCTTGTGCAGGGTGATAAATACGGCTATGAACTGACAGAACGGATTTCTGTGGAAATGTCTATTGCCGGAGGAACTTTGTATCCCATCCTACGTAAACTGAAGGATGATGACTATGTGACTACCTACCTGATAGAGTCGGAATCCGGGCCCGCCAGAAAATATTACAGGCTGACGGAAAAAGGAGTGCAGTACCAGAAAGCGCTAAAGCAGGAATGGGAAGATTTTATTCAGGCAGTGAACAATCTGATGAGAGACTGAAAAGAATAAAGAATGATTATGGAAAACAGCGTAAAGAGATCTGCCGCAGGGGCGGCGTAAAGGAGGAGAGCTATGACAAAATCTGAATATTTGAGTGCGTTAAAGCATAAGCTGGAGAGCTTTAACATGGAGTTACAGCAGGAAATCATGGAGGACTATGAGCAGCATTTTGCGGAAGGACTGGCAGCGGGAAAAACCGAAGATGAAATTATTGAGGAACTTGGCAGTATTGAGGATATGATCCAGGAACTGCCGGAGGAGGACATGAAGCAGGAAATCCAGGCAATGGACAATGTTTCCCGAAAGAACAGCACCTACGAGGGCGAATACAAGGCAATCGCTATAGAGGGACTGGTAGCGGATGTATATCTGGAAGGCTCCGATGACGGCTGCATCTCCGTGGATTATCAAAATGATGGGGATGCATACATACAGCAGAAATATCGATTCTATCAGTATGAAGAGAATGGTGTTTTCCATGTGGGTGTGAAGGACAGCGGAGAAAGAAAAGACAAGAAAAAAATAGTACTTTTCGGAAAGACAATACTTTCCTATAATAGCATGACACAGTGCAATGGAAATATTCAGTTGACAGTGCGCATTCCCGCAGGAATACCCAGGGTAGAAGCGGTAACTTTGAGCGGAGATTTGGATGTAAGAGGAGTCAGAACAAATCAGCTGGAACTTAAGACTACCAGCGGGGATATGAATTTGGACGATATGGAGAGTGCGGGAATGTCTTTTCAGACAGCAAGCGGCGATATTGATTTGACAGGTGCGCGGGCAGAAACAGTGCGCATGCAGACAGCAAGCGGTGATATTGAAGTCAGCGATTTGACAGCGGCAACATTGACTGCCGGAACAGGCAGTGGTGATATGGAAATTGAGGGAAGTCTGGAGGAATATATTATTAAAACAGGAAGTGGCGACGTAGAACTTAAAGCGGAGAGCGGAGTCAGACGAATCAATGTGACAACGGGTAGCGGCGATGCGGAGCTGGATTTAACAAGAGCCGGAGGCGCGGAGGTGCATGCCACTGTTGGAAGCGGAGATTGCGCTATCTATGGAGCAGACGGAGAACAGCATCAGGTAACCTGCGGCAGCATCACCGTGGGAAATGGTGATTGTAAGGTGTCGGTGCGCACCGGAAGCGGCGATGTGGAAGTCAGATGCTGAAAAATACCCTGATGGGCATTCTTCACTGATTGATTGTAATGTCTGATGATGGCATGACCGGAAACATAAAATCAGGGGAATTGTACTGTAATGTACAGTTCCCCGTTTTTGTATTCCGCATCGATGGTACCACCCATGCGTTCCGTCAGAAGTTTCGCGATGGAAAGCCCCAGACCGGTGGAACCATCAAGCTCGTGGCTTAAACTTTGGTCAGCCTTGTTGGCAAAGGTGACAACACCCTCTGATGTCAGTGTCATGTGCAAATCCCCGTCACTGTATTTTACAGCATTGCTTATAATATTGTTGAAAACCCGCGTCAGGGAAAATGCGTCCAGAGTGCGAAATACAGTCTCTTCCGGCATATTAATAACGGGCGTAATGCCTCGCTGCTCCAGCTCACTGCAGAAAGAAATGAGACATTCTTCCAGAACTTTGTTCAATGACAGGACAACCGGTTGATGCTCATTTTCGGATAAAGCGACGGAATAACGAAACAACTCCGCGCTCAACTGCCTCATGGCTTCGGTGCGGTTGCGGATGATTTCCAGATAGCGGAGCGCTTTGGGAGCATCTGCGGCAGTATTATTTACTAACTCCTTCTGCAGCAAATCCAGATAACCGCACATGGCTGTGAGGGGTGTGCGCAAATCGTGTGAGACATTTGTGATGGCTTCCTTCAATTCTCTGTCCCCGTTTTCGTATCGCAGATGTTCTTTGCGCAATGTTGCAAGCTGCCTGTTCAGCTGTGTGGCCAGTATACGGATTTGCCGGTTCCCGGAGGAGACGGTAAGCAGGGCGTTGGTGTCAAAATTGTGCTCCAAAATTTCTGTGAGGCCCTGGTTGATTTCTTTCAGACTCTTTTGAAAAAGACAGATTCTGACACACAAAATAAAAATTATGACAGTAAATATGACACATAAAAAATAAATCATAATTTAAGATATCCTCCCTGACAAAGCAGTCATATATATTGACCGATGCGGTCATACATGCAGGTATCTCCTACTTTAAGTCCTTTTTGCAAAACAGAAAAATGCCGCCCAAGGTGCTGACAACGGAAATCAACACGGAATAGAAACAGAGTTGCCAAGGGTGTGGAAGTGCACCGCTTTGAACAATGCGAAAACTTTGTGACGTGGGCAGAAAATCTGCGAAAAATTCATAGACAGCCCGGGCTGTGCCCCGCAGATAAGCCGGGTTGGGGAAAGGGTCTCCCTGTACAATTTCACCGTCTACATTCATCATAAAGCTGGATTCAATGAATTCCGGGGCTTCCAGTCGTTGCATAATGTAAATGGATATGAAGAGTAAGGTAAAAAACCCGATGATACATACCACGGACAAAACCGGCTTGTTGTGAATCAGCATGGATAGAAAAGTGAAGATGCCGGAAAATGAAGCCACCATCAGGATACCAATGCCGAATTTCTGCAGCATAACGGAAGGGTATAGCGGTATACCAAACAGAGGAATCCCTGCGATGAGAGTGACAAGAGCGGTAGCAACGCATACCAGCAGAGAGGAGACAATGCAGAGAGTTTGTACATCAGATACGGTGACGCAAAGACATTTTCGACAGGCAGCTTCCAAATCCACTGCGCTGATTTCCCGGAGGATGGTGCCCTTGTCGATAAAGCCGTAATGGGTGGCGAGACGGGAAAGTTCATCCAGGATATGGCTGGAAATCAGGACGGTGATTCCTTGTTCCCGGTTCAGCTTCAGGATAAGCTCACGCATTTCTATTATACCCTGAGGGTCCAACCCGTTGGCAGGTTCATCCAGTACAAAAAAATCAGGATTGCCGGACAAGGCAACGGCGATGCCCCAGACAGATTCAATATGGTCCCTGTCGTCCGCATCCTTCAGTTTTTGCGCAGATTACTGATATGTATTTTCAGTGAGCTTTCCGTGCAGTCTGGGGTATCAAGGCTGATATCCTCCAACAGAGCAGATTTCGACACGGGATGTCCCTGATTCTGCATCAACTTTTTCAGCAGGGCAAATTCTGTCCTTGTCAGGTGAACGGGAATTTTATTTACCAGAAGTTCCCGGGTATCGATGTTGAGCTTCAGATTGCCTGTAGAGAGGACGGAAACCTGTTCGATAAAACCGCGGCGCAGCTGTACCGTAATCCGTGCCAAAAGCTCTTTCATCTCGAAGGGCTTGGTGATGTAATCAGCAGCACCTTCCAGAAGCAGATGCACCTTGTCATCAATACAGGCTTTTGCACTGACAATAATAACGGGTGTTTCTTTAATGTGTGGAAGCAACTGCTCCCCGTTCAGTCCAGGAAGCATCAAATCCAGCAAAATCAGGTCGGGATGTTCCTTCTCCAGAAGCAGCAGAGCCTCTGTCCCGGACCAAGCCCGAATAACGTGATAGCTTTCGGCTTCAAGGCTTTCCGTCAGCAGATTACCGATATAAATATCATCCTCAATGACTGCGATTGTTTTCATATATTTGAGCCTTTCCTGTTCCTGCAGATTTTCATGCACTCGCAAACCCGCACTTCGTGCTTTACCGTCTGCTTCGCAGACAGTTGGCTCGTTATCGCGGCGAAAACCAAATGCCTCCTTCGGCGTCGCTTGGTTTTCTGCCCGCGTACATATGCGTACCGGTTAACATCATGAGCAGGTATACTGTTTTTTACAATATTGATGTTATACCAAAGTGCTTCGTTTTCAACTTCCCGGTTGATTCTGCCCGGACCCGATATGAAAAGCCGGATATACATAAAATGTTAAGTTGTTAATTCCCGGTTATTTTGATATACTCATATCGGACGATATGCAATGTGATGTATATATTGCTGTGTTACCGGATTAGCTTGAAACGGTGACAGGGAGGAAGCTATGTCAGAGAAAAAGCGTATGGCAAATTTGGAGCTGCTTAGATGTGTGGCGATGATGATGGTGGTGGTATTACACTATCTCGGCAAGGGAGGGCTGCTGCCGGATTTGACAGGGAAAAGTCTGGGCAGTGCGGGCATGGCAGCATGGCTGACGGAGTCTTTTTGCATCGTGGCGGTCAATGTTTATATGTTTATCAGCGGTTACTTTCTGTGCACTTCCCATTTTAAATTAAGCCGCCTGATTACGCTTTGGCTCCAACTCTGGCTGTATTCTGTAACGTTTGGAGTATTGGGCGTTTTAACCGGGGTAGTGACGGAGACAACGGTGGATACCCACTATTTCCTGACGCTATTTTTCCCTGTGTCAATGGGACATTATTGGTTTATGACAGCTTATATTTTTCTGTATCTGTTGCTGCCCTTCGCGGGAACTGCCGTAAGGAAAATGACAAAACAACAGATGCAACTTGCGGTGGTCATACTATTGCTGATATTCTGTGTGCTGAAAAGTGTTCTGCCGTTTCGTTTGGAGATGGACGCCAAGGGATATGACTGCCTTTGGTATCTTTGCGTGTTTATGGCTGCTGCTTATATTCGCAGATTTGGACTTCCCTTGTTGGAGAAGAAGGGAAGAGGACTTCTCCTATATATTGTATGCGGTCTGTTGGCATTTGGTGGAACCCTTACTTTAAGAGAGGTGTATCTCCGTACGGGCAGGCTGGGAAGAATAGTGGACATATGCCTGGAATACAATCATATTTTTGCCTTTCTTGCAGCGTTGGGACTGTTTATGGCCTTTTGCAGACTTCGTGTAAATAAAAAGATATCCGGTGTTATTAATAAAATTGCACCCTATACACTGGGGGTTTATCTGTTACATGAAAATCTTGGCCTGCGGTATGCCTGGCAGAACTGGCTGGGAGCAGAGAAAGTACGGGTATACAGTAAAGGTGGAATTGAAAGTGTGTTAGTTCTGATTTTCGGGACTCTGGCAGCGGTGGTGTGTGTGTTTGTCTGCGGGATTCACGTGGATATGGCAAGAGCAGGGTTGATGAAGGGGCTACACCGTGTGCTTAGCAAAGTCAGTATTTATCGCAGACTGACGGAGAAAATTGCGATAGCCGACAGGGCGTTTGCAGTAAATGAGGATATTGTAGGATAACAGATTTTTTAAGGGATGTCTGTATTACGGGGAGAACTGAAATGTTGGAAGTGCAGGCAGATGGAGTAAAATGCTTGAAAGGATGATAGACGGTATATGCAGAGTAAGGTAAAGGACGGAAACATACGTTCCGGAAGACTGATGAATATGGCAGAAAGTTTTTTTGTGGTCATTCTTGCATTTTATCCCCTGCGCCATGTGAACTGGGGATTGGATTTGTGGGACACGGGTTATAACTATGCGAACTTTACCTATATGGGAACGGAGCATATGGATCCTATGTGGCTGTTCTCCACCTATCTGTCAAATGTTCTGGGAAATTTGCTGACAAAGCTGCCGAATGGAGGAACCCTGGTGGGAATGAATGTTTACACCGGACTCTTTGTCAGCCTGCTTGCGTTATTGGGCTATTGGTTTTGTACCCGCAAGCTGAAAATGCAGTCATGGCTTGTGTTCGTGGGGGAAATGGTTGCTGTCAGTCTGTGTTGGTGTCCCACGGCTAAACTTTATGATTATATAACTTATGTATTGTTTTTGGGATGCGTGATTCTGTTGTACCTGGGATTGACCGGGGAGAGAAAGGGCTGCCTCATAGGGGCGGGAGTTTGTCTGGGAGTCAATGTACTGGTACGTTTTTCCAACATACCGGAGATGGCAATGATTCTGGCTGTCTGGGCCTACGACTTTATCTGCGAGAGAGAGGAGAAGCTTAGAAGTAAATATCGGACAATTTCAGCAGACGAGACAGAAGATAAAGCACCAAAATTGATGAAAGAGGAAGTGGCAGGGAATAGAGCATCAGCCTCAGTAGAGAGGAAACTGTCAGAGAACTCTGAAGAAAAGAATATGCCGGGACAAAATGTGGGATATCTGAAAAGAACCGTCAGGCATACCGGCTGGTGTCTGTTGGGGTATGTGGCAGCTTTGTTTGCCCTGATGGGATACATTCATATCCGGTACGGAATCGGGGAATATACAGCAGGCATCAAACGGTTGTTTGCCATGACTGAAAACGCTACCGATTACAAGGCGATGGCTATGGTCATGAAGATGATTGATACCTATGTGGAAAATCTTTACTGGGTGTTGCGAATCGGTGTTATTGTTGCCGTTGGAATGATTGTAGCTGCACTGTTTGGCTTTATCAGACAGAAGACTATAAAAAATACAACTGTTACTAAAATTTTTACATTTGCAATCTACGCTTCCGGAGTTGCACTGGGAGCTGGCATGCTGTTCTGGCTGTACCGAACCGGCAGGTTCTGCTCGCTGGAGTTTTACTCTTACGGGGCCATGTTCCGACCCGGTGTCCTGTTTTTGATGCTGACTATGCTGATAGGGGCTATCCGTATCTTTCATCCGGGGTGCGGAAGGGAAGAAAAACTGATTAGCGGTATGCTGATTCTGGTGATTCTGCTGGCCTCTCTGGGAAGCAATAACGGAATCTATCCCAGCCTGAACAATCTGTTTGTGGCGGCACCCTATACGCTGTGGGAAAGCTTTCGCTTTATTCGATATGTGGGTAAAAAGGAAATAGCACATGTTACCATAGACTCATTTCCGGCAAAATGTGTTTTGACGGCATTTTTGTTGCTGTGTCTTTTTCAATTTGGCTGTTTCGGCGCAGAATTTGCTTTTGCGGAAGCAACGGGAGTGCAGAATATCGGTGCGCAGGTGGAGAACAACGATGTCCTGAAAAATGTGAAGATGTCCGAGGAGAAGGCCCGTTGGATGACGGAGTTAAGCGCTTATATAAATGAGAATGATTTGCGGGGGCAGGAAGTGATTCTATACGGATATATTCCATCTCTGTCCTATTATTTACAGATGCCCTCGGCATTTAATCCCTGGAGTGATTTGAATTCTTACAGCTATGAAGCCATGGCGAAGGATATAGAGGAACTAGGAAATGAAACACCTGTTATTATTTTGGAAAATGAGTGCGTGGAATATCTGGCAGGATTGAGGGAAGCATCGGAAACTTCACGGATGGAAGAAGGGGAAACGGATAGTTTTTTCACCGACAGAAAGCTGAACTTACTTGAGAAATTTATGACAGAAAATAATTACGAACTGACCTTCCGCAATGAGAAATTCGCGGTCTACCGCTAAGTCTACTCCAAAAAGGGTCTGCAGCTTATAACAGCTGCAGACCCTTTTTTTCAGCTTCCTCCATGACCTCAGCAGGCCAAAGGGAGCATTGTACTTCGCCGATATGTGCTTTCCTCAGGAAAAACATACAGATACGGGATTGACCGATACCGCCGCCGATAGTGTAGGGCAGTTCGCCGTTCAACACTGCTTTGTGGAAGGGCAGTTCCGCGCGTTCGGGGCAGCCGGCTTTTTCCAACTGTTCCTTCAGTGCTTTTTCATCTACACGGATGCCCATGCTGGAAAGCTCAAGAGCAATGTCCAGAACGGGATAATAAACAATGATATCTGCATTCAGTGCCCAATCGTCATAATCCGGAGCCCGTCCGTCGTGGGGCTTACCGTTCTCCAACACATCACCGATTTGCATGATACATACGGCGCCCTTTGCCTTGGCAATGTAATATTCCCTCTCCTTGGGAGTATAGTCGGGGAACATTTCTTCCAGTTCGGCGGTGGTGATAAAGAAAATGTCATGAGGAAGGATTTCCTCTATGTAGTCGTAGTGGATGGACATATATTTTTCTGTCTTGCGCAGTACTTTGTACACGGTTCTGACCGTGTCCTTCAGGGTGTCGAGGGTGCGGTCTTCCTTTGAGATAATCTTTTCCCAGTCCCACTGATCCACGTAGATAGAGTGTATATTGTCGGTTTCTTCGTCTCTGCGGATGGCGCTCATATCTGTGTAGAGCCCCTCTCCCACGGAAAAACCGTACTTTTTCAAGGCATAACGTTTCCACTTCGCAAGAGACTGAACAATTTCTCCCTCTCTGCCGTTTTGACATTTAATATCGAAGGTAACGGGGCGTTCCACACCGTTTAAGTTATCGTTCAGACCTGATTCGGGGTCTACAAAAAGCGGCGCGGACACGCGGAGAAGATGAAGGCGCTCAGCCAGCAGTGTCTGGAAAAAATCTTTTACTGTTTTGATGGCAATCTGAGTATCGTAAAGATTTAACTCGGATTTATAATTTTTGGGCAACGATAAATTTGACATATTTATTAACCGGCCTTTCGTACTGTTTTCCTATACCATTTAACCGCTTTTTTCTACATTTTGCAAGCTGTTTTTTTATAACAATTGCCATAATAGTCTGCTGTGCATGATACAAACAAATCTGATTCAATTTTTCTTGCATTAACAGAACGTATGTGCTATTCTGATATAGAACAAATGTTCTGAGCGTAGGAGAGAAGAACCATGGGATACCTTGCAACGGGAAATGAAATGTCGCTTACGGATAAGCTGGGCATCCTCACCGATGCCGCCAAATATGATGTGGCCTGTACCTCCAGCGGAGTGGAGCGGAAAGGAAACGGTACAAGCGTAGGGAACTGTG
>JAEDMI010000071.1 GCA_016303085.1 Acetatifactor sp. | reverse complement strand
ACGGAAATGGAAGTGTTTTAGGAAAATATTTGCGAGAAAGCCTATGAGTAAGCATTACAGGTGAAGGAAGTTCGGAAGATATTTTGGGAGTAAAAAAATTCGGGAAACTTGAGGAGTCAGGAACAGATGAAAACATTATATGTAACGGATTTGGACGGCACATTGCTTAATACTCATGACACCATTAACCCATACAGCATTGAGATAATCAACCGTCTTGTAGAACAGGGGATGCTTTTCACCTATGCAACGGCCCGCTCACAGGTGTCAGCAGCAGTAGTTGCAAAAGGGCTGTCTGCCAAGATTCCTGTTATTGTATATAATGGAGCTTTTATCTTAAATCCGGCTACAGGTGAAATGCTTTCGGAATTGTATTTTGAACCGGAGGAAGCGGAGAAGGTAAAGGGGCTGTTGACAGCCTACAATATTAATCCGCTGGTCTATTCCTATGTGGACGGAGCAGAGAAGGTGTCATGGGTTACGGGAAGAGTGAACGAGGGCTGTAAACATTATCTGAGCAAACGGAAGGAGGACAGGCGTTTGCGTCCTCTGACGGACAGCGGCGGGCTTTATGACGGTAAGGTATTTTATTATACCTGTATCGGCGAAAGGGAGGAGCTGCAGCCGTTGTATAAACTTTTGAAACAGGATAGTCGGTATCGCTGTACTTTGCAGCAGGAACTGTATCGTCCGGAATACTGGTTGGAAATCATGCCGGCAAAGGCTACCAAGGCGGAGGCAATCAGAAGATTGAAGGAATTATGGCAGTGCGACAGGGTGGTTTCTTTCGGGGATGCGGTAAATGATCTTCCCATGTTTGAAATTTCTGATGAGTGCTATGCAGTGTCTAACGCGGTGGAGGAGTTGAAGGCGGCAGCTACGTGTATTATCGGCAGCAATGAAGAGGATGGCGTGGCGAGATGGTTGGCAGAAAATGTTCGACTTTTATAAGGAGAAAAGTATGAAAACATTTAAGGAACTTTATCAGGCAGGAGAAATTGAATTTGAGACCATAGATGATTACAGCTATGAGTGGGGCATCAGCGAAGATGAGCGCACTTTGGCACAATATCTGGGCTTAAATGCGGAGGAAGAGGACGCATGGGTCAGCATCGGTGAGGATGCCCTGCGGGAACTTTTGGATAAGGGAAAAAAGCATGCACGAGGTTGAAGCAAAAGGAATTCTTTCGGCGCAAAACGGAATGAATATTTACAGGGGATGCACCCACGGCTGTATTTACTGTGATGCAAGAAGTACCTGCTACCAGATGCACCATGCCTTTGAGGATATTGAGGTGAAGAAAAATGCGCCGGAGCTTTTGGAGAAGGCTCTGCGCAGCAAGCGGAAAAGGTGTATGATAGGAACAGGTGCCATGAGCGACCCTTATCTGCATTATGAGGAGGAACTGCGGCTGACCAGACGTTGCCTGAAATTGATTGACAGGTATGGCTTTGGACTTGCCATCCAGACAAAGTCTGACAGAATCCTGAGAGACCTTGACCTGTTGAAGAGCATCAACCGCAAGGCGAAGTGCGTGGTGCAGATAACGCTTACCACTTTGGATGATGAGTTGTGCAGAATTTTAGAGCCAAATGTCTGCCCGACAAGCAGACGGATTGAGGTATTGAAGGTGATGCGGGATGAGGGGATTCCCACCATTGTGTGGATGACGCCCATGTTGCCTTTTATCAATGATACGGAGGAGAATATCAGGGGATTACTGGATGCATGTAAGGAAGCAAAGGTTTACGGTATATTGACTTTTGGAGTAGGCTTGACTCTGCGGGATGGGGACAGGCAGTATTTTTATCAAAAGCTGGATAAGCACTTCCCGGGCATGAAGGAACGTTATATTAGTATCTATGGAAATGCTTACGAGCTTCCGGTTCCTGACAGTGCATATTTGAACAGCCTGATAAAAGATGAGTGCAGGGCAGCAGGCATTATATGTAATACAGACAGGCTGTTTGCATATATGCATGAGTTTGAGGACAAAGCGGCGGGAGAACAGTTGTCTCTGTTTTAGGAAGACAAGGTAAAAATGTATTGACTTTTGTGCTTTAAACTGCTAAACTTTAAAGCGTGGCTTCCGCAAGGCAACAGAACGCGAGACCGCAGTATATACAGAACGTGGAAAGGAATGAGGTTTATCATGAAAGAAATATCCAGCTTGATTGCATATCGTCCTGACGTAAAGGTGGTGGATGCCACTCTCCGAGACGGAGGTCTGGTGAACGATTTTTATTTTGAAGATGATTTTGTTAAGGCGCTGTATCTGGCAAATCTGCGTGCGGGTGTAGACTATATGGAGTTCGGTTACAAAGCGTCCAAGGAAATGTTCGACGTGAACAAGTTCGGAAAGTGGAAATTCTGTAACGATGAAGATATCCGTGCTATCGTGGGCGAGAATGCAACAGATTTAAAGATTGCGGTTATGGCGGATGTGGGCCGCTGCGACTATAAGACGGATATTCTGAATCGCGCCGACAGCCCCATTGATTTGATTCGTGTGGCTACTTATCTGAATACCATTCCTGCGGCGGTGGATATGATTGAGGATGCCGCAAAGAAGGGCTATGAGGTAAGCTGTAATATTATGGCAATTTCCAACGCACAGGAGGGTGAGCTGAAGGTAGCGCTGGATATTCTGGGTCAAACTCCCGTGGATGTGTTCTATATTGTAGACAGCTACGGTGCTATGTACCCGGAGCAGATTGCGCGGCTTGCAGACACTTATATGAATGTAGCGGTAAAGTATGGTAAGAAGGTGGGAATCCATGCTCACAATAACCAGCAGCTTGCCTTCGCAAACACTATCGAAGCTGTGGGAGACGGAGTGGACTGGCTGGATGCAACTTATGCATCCATGGGAAGAGGAGCGGGTAATTGTGCCATGGAATTATTACTTGGTTTCCTGAGAAATCCCAAATATAATGTATATCCGGCAATTCAGTTTATTGATACCTATATGAACAAGCTGAAGGAGGAAGGTGTTGTCTGGGGTTATGATTTGCAGTATCTGATGACAGGTCTTTTAAATCAGCATCCCAGAACCGCAATTCAGTTCACGAAGGAGAAGAGAAAGGACTATGCCGAGTTCTACAGGGAAGTCGTGGCGCAGGATTGAAGGAAGGATTCCTATTTCAAACGGGGCATCTTATGATGCCTCGTTCTTTTATTCTTGAATTTCCTCCTGTGAATGTGTATACTGGATAGTGAGTTAATTTGCATACAAAAAAGGGATTGGGATTATTATATGGACTGTAAAGAGTTTGAGAGGCGGATACCTGACTTTATTGATAAAAAGCTGGACTATCCCTCCCTGAAGCAATTCAGCGAACACATGGAACAGTGTGAAAACTGTAAGGAGGAACTGGTGATTCAGTTCCTGGTGACAGAGGGTATTCAGAGGCTGGAGGACGGTGGTGCTTTTGACTTGCAGAAAGAACTGGATCAAAGGCTTGAGGATGCAAGACGCAAGCTGAGGATTCATGACAGATTTATGAAACTGGGAATAGCCATGGAAATCATTGCTGTGGCATTACTGGCGGGGATTATTATCTGGATTTTGATATAGATTTCTATTTTCGATATTGTTACAGGCAAATATGGGTTTCATATGAAATATGGACATGGTCTGCGGTTAAACAGCTGTTGGAAAGGTATGGATTTGAATGAGTAAGAGCGGAAAGCTTGTATTAATAGACGGACACAGTATTTTGAACAGGGCATTTTACGGAGTGCCGGAACTGACGAATGCCAAGGGACTGCACACCAACGCTGTGTACGGATTCCTAAATATCATGTTCAAAATATTGGAGGAGGAAAAGCCGGATTATCTTGCGGTGGCTTTTGACGTGCATGCCCCTACCTTCCGTCATAAAATGTACGATGCATACAAGGGGACGAGAAAGCCCATGCCGGAGGAACTGCGGGAACAGGTGCCGGTAATGAAAGATGTACTGCGCGCCATGCATGTTGTCATCATGGAGTGTGAGGGACTGGAGGCAGACGATATTCTGGGCACGCTGGCAAAGAAAGCGGAGGCAGAGGGCATGGAGGTTTCTCTGGTTTCCGGAGACAGGGATTTATTGCAGATTTCAGATGAACATATCAAGATTCGAATTCCCAAGACAAAGATGGGGAAAACGGAGATTGAGGATTATTATCCTGAGGATGTGGTAAAGGCTTATCAGGTGACACCCTTGCAATTTATTGATTTGAAGGCGCTGATGGGAGATACAGCGGATAACATTCCGGGGGTACCCAAGGTGGGACAGAAGACGGCTACGGAACTCATGGTTCAGTATGGTTCTTTGGAGAACATCTACGCCCATGTAGAGGAGATTTCAAAGAAGAGTATCCGGGAATCCCTGATGGAAAATAAAGATTTGGCGGATTTGAGCAAGACTCTGGCAACCATCAAAATTGACAGTGACGTGGAGCTTGACTATGAAGCGGCAAGGGCGGAGGGATATTTTACGCCCGAAGCCTATCAGCTGTTTAAACAGCTGGAGTTCAAAAATATGCTGAGCCGATTTGAAAACGGAAATAATGGTGGAAGCGATGAACTTGTGAAATCCTTTGTGCAACTGGAAAGCCAAAAGGAGTTTCTGGACAAGCTGAAGAAAATAGAGAGTGGCAGCCGGGTGGGATTGTATCTGGCGGTGGAGAAGGATAAAAATGCGGGAACAGAGAAGCTTTTTGGCGCAGCGGTCTGCATTTCACAGCAGGAAACCTTCTTTTTTGCAGTGAGACAACCTGAGAATGAACAGCTTTCCCTTTTTGGTGAAAGCAATCGGAACTTTGAGGACGTGGACATGGAAGCTCTCAGAGCAGCTTTAACAGGGCTGTCCGGGAGAGCGGAGATTGCTACCTTTGATATTAAAAAGCAGTATGCCTGGCTGAATCAGGACAGCACGGACAGGTACTTTGATATCCTGATAGGGGCATATCTGCTGAATCCCTTAAAAAGCGATTATGATTTTGAGACCATTGCCTCGGAGCATCTGGGTCTCGTGATTCCCGGAAGGGCAGAGAGCCTGGGTAAGCTGAAAACCGGTGAGGCAGCAAAACAGATGCCTGAAAAGTTTGCGGAATATTGCTGTTACGGGGCTTATGTGTCAAGGATGGCAGCGGATGTTCTGGAGGAGAAGTTGCGGGATACCGGTATGGATAAACTGATGCGGAATATGGAGATGCCTCTTTCTCTGGTATTGTACGATATGGAGAAGGAGGGGGTTGAGGTGCGCCGGGAGGAACTGAAGGCTTACGGCGATGCTTTGACTGCCAGAATTGAAGAACTGGAAGCCTCCATTCACGTGCAGGCAGGTGTAGAGTTTAATATCAATTCTCCCAAGCAACTGGGAGAGGTGCTTTTTGAGACGATGCATATTCCCGGCGGGAAAAAGACAAAAACGGGCTATTCCACGGCTGCGGATGTGCTGGAGAAGCTGGCGGAGGATTATCCCATTGTAAAGGATATTCTGGAGTACAGAGGTCTGACAAAGTTAAAGTCCACTTATGCAGAAGGGCTTGCCGCTTATATCGGTGAGGATAAGAGGATTCACACCAATTTTAATCAGACGATTACGGCGACAGGACGCATCAGTTCCACGGAGCCGAATTTACAGAACATTCCCATGCGCATGGAACTGGGAAGGCGCATACGAAAGGTGTTTGTGCCAAGAACAGGGTATGAGTTTATGGATGCGGATTACTCCCAGATTGAACTGCGGGTTCTTGCCCATATGTCCGGAGACGAACAGCTGATTGATGCTTACCGTACGGAGCAGGACATTCACAGAATTACGGCAGCAAAGGTGTTTCACACTCCCTTTGAGGAGGTGACGGACTTACAGCGGCGCAATGCGAAGGCAGTGAACTTTGGCATTGTGTACGGAATCAGTTCCTTTGGTTTGAGTCAGGATTTGAGCATCAGCCGGAAGGAGGCAGCGGAGTATATTGAACAATACTTTGCCACCTACCCCAAGGTGAAGGAGTTTTTGGACAGACTGGTGGAGGATGCGAAGAAGCAGAGGTATACTACCACTATGTTCGGCAGGAGAAGACCTATTCCCGAACTTTCCTCGTCCAACTTTATGCAACGTTCCTTCGGAGAGCGAGTTGCAATGAATTCCCCCATTCAGGGAACAGCAGCGGATATTATCAAGATTGCCATGATTCGGGTCTGGCGGGCGCTTCGGGAAAGAGGGCTTAAATCAAAGTTGATTTTGCAGGTGCATGATGAGCTTGTTATAGAGACTCTTTTGGAAGAAGAGGAGCAGGTCAGGCAGATTTTGTCGGAGAACATGAAGGCAGCCGCAGATTTAGCCGTGACTCTGGAAATTGATTTGCACACGGGAGAAAACTGGTATGAAGCCAAATAAGCTTTTGTTTATCGGAATTACCGGAGGCATCGGTGCAGGAAAATCGGAAATTCTGAGTTATATCGGAAAGCATTATAAATGTGAGATTTATTTAGCTGACCGGGTAGCCCATGAGGTGAAAAAACCGGGAACGGAGTGTTACAGAGCGCTTGTCGATTTGCTGGGCTGGGGGATTCTTTCTTCCGACGGGCAGATTGATAAGGGGCGGATGGCAGAAAAAATTTTTTCGGATTCCTCATTGTTGGAAAAAGTCAACGGTATGATTCATCCCGCCGTAAAGGTGTATCTGTTGGAACATTTGGAGAGAGCCCGGGCGGAGGAAGAGGTGGAGCTGTTTTTTGTGGAAGCGGCGCTGCTTATTGAGTGCGGATACAGACAGCTTGTGGACGAAATGTGGTATATTTACGCCGATGAAAACGTGAGACGGGCCCGGCTGAAGCAATCCCGGGGTTACAGTGAGGAAAAAATAGAAAGTATTATGTCAAAGCAGCTTTCGGAGCAGAAATTCAGGGAAAACTGTGATTTTATCATAGATAACAGCGGAACGCTTGCGGACAGCTACAGGCAAATAGACAGGAAACTGGAGGCTTTTACATGGCAGGAGTGAGAGAAGGACAGGGGCAGCTGGTGTTCGGCCTGGACATCGGCACCAGAAGCATTGTAGGTACTGTTGGCTATTTAAATAACGGAAAATTCCATGTGCTGGCCCAGCGCTCAAAGGAGCACGAGACCAGATCCATGCTGGACGGACAGATTCACGATATCGGCAAGGTAGGAGAAACCATCACACAGGTGAAGGAACAGCTTGAGGAGGATTTGAGTCGAAAGCTGACAGAAGTATGTATTGCGGCAGCAGGACGTGTACTGCGCACTGTCACAGCTCATGCGGAGCAGAGTTTTGACGGGGAGCACGAGGTCACGGAGGAGGATGTTTATTCTCTTGCCACCATGGGCGTGGAACAGGCCTATGAGGAGTTTTTGAAGAACAATGACACGGATATGAAATTTTACTGTGTTGGTTATACACCCATGCGTTACTATATGAACGGATACCAGATCGGTAATCTGAAGGGGCACAAGGTAAAGAATATGGCAGTGGATTTGATAGCCACATTCCTACCCGATGATGTGGTGGACGGATTGTATAAGGCAGTGGAAATAGCCGGACTGCATGTGGCCAATCTGACACTGGAGCCCATTGCTGCCATACAGGTGGCTATTCCTGAAAAATTCCGCATGCTGAACATGGCGTTGGTGGATGTGGGAGCGGGCACCAGCGATATTTCCATCACAAAAGAAGGAACCATTACTGCATACGGCATGATACCCGTGGCGGGAGACAGTTTGACGGACATCCTTGTACAGCATTGTCTTGTGGATTTTGATACAGCGGAGCAGATTAAGAGGCAGGCCGGAGTACAGGAGAAAGTGGAATATCAGGATATCATGGGGCTGACACAGGTCATCAGCGCGAAAGAAGTGGAGGAAATTCTTGCTGACCACGTAAGGGAGATGGCGGAACAGGTGGCGGCATGTATCCGGGAGTTAAACGGAGAAAAGTCTGTCAGCGCCGTGTTTGTGGTAGGAGGCGGCGGCATGATTCCGGGCTATACGGAACAGCTGGCCAAGGCATTGGACATTGTGAAGGAACGTGTTGCTATCCGTGGGCAGGAGGTTTTGCAGTCCGTTGAGTTTGAGATGAACAATCCCCGCAAGGATTCCATGATGGTGACGCCTATCGGCATCTGCTTAAGCTACTATGAGCAGAGCAATAATTTTATTTTTGTGGATTTCAACGGAAAACGTGTAAAGCTGTACGACAACGGAAAACTTTCCGTTGCGGATGCGGCGGTGCAGTCTGATTTTTCCAACGAGGAGCTTTTCCCTAAGAGAGGAAAGGCACTTACCTTTACAGTCAACGGCAAGAGCCGTATTGTGCGAGGATTGCAGGGTGAAACTGCGGTTATCCGGGTGAACGGAGATGCGGCGGATATTTACAGTCAGGTACATAACGGAGATCATATTGAGGTGACTCCTTCCACTGCCGGGGATGCTGCTGAGATGGAGTTGGGCAAGCTGCCGGAACTGGCGGAACGTCTGCATATCTGCGTTAACGGTGCCAAGATTGATTTACCGAAGACGGCAGCTGTCAACGGGCAGCTGGAGAATGAGTTTTACGGCATCAGGGAAGGTGACGATATCAGGATCCGGAATTTTTATACCGTGCGAGAAGTGGCAGAGTTCATGGATGTTCCTCTGGGCGGGAAAATATTAGTCAACGATACTCCGGCAAAACCCGACACAAGAGTCTATGAGAATTTTACCCTGAATTGGGATGTAAACAGTGAAGTGACCTTCGCAGATTTGGAGGAGGAAACCGAGGAAGATGCCGCCATGAGGCGCGCTGCAAAGGCGGCAGCAGAGACTAGGACGGCGGAGAGCAGGGAACAGTCCGATGAGCAATCGGATTTTGGCGCAGATGAGCAGCAGGCTGCATTCGGAGAGAATGTAGATCAGAAACAAAATGCTGTTCAGCCGTCAGAGGCGGATGTGATTGTGCAGGAAGCGGCATCCGGCCCTGTCACCATGACGGTTATTGTAAACGGGCTCCCGGTAGTGCTTAGCGGAAAGAACAGCTATGTGTTTGTAGATGTATTTTCCTTTATCGATTTTGATTTAAAGAATTCCGGAGGCCGTTCCATTGTGACAAAACTGAACGGCAGAAACGCGGAGTACATGGAGCCGTTAAAGGATGGCGACGTGATAGAGATTTACTGGGAATAGGAAAGGGAGAAAATGAGACTTTGTAGTATAGCGAGCGGAAGCAGCGGCAACTGTATCTATGTAGGTTCAGAAGCCACCCATCTGCTTGTGGATGTGGGAATCAGCGGAAAGCGGACGGAGAGCGGTCTGCAGGAGCTGGGACTCACGGGAAGAGATATTGATGGTATATTGATAACACATGAGCATGCCGACCACATAAGCGGTCTGGGAGTATTGGTAAGGAAGTATGGAATCCCCATCTATGCCACATCGGGAACCATCGAAGCCATGAAATGGGACAGAAGTCTGGGAAATATTGATGAAAGTCTGTATCGCGAAGTACAGGAGGACAGAAAGCTGACCATAAAGGATTTGACGGTGAATCCCATGCATATTTCCCATGATGCGGCACAGCCGGTGGGCTACCGCATATCCTACGGAAACAGGAAGGTAGCGGTATGTACGGACCTGGGGGTATATAACGATTATACGGTGGAGTGCCTGAAGGGAATGGATGCCCTTCTGCTGGAGGCGAACCATGATGTCAATATGCTTCAGGTGGGACCTTATCCCTATTACTTAAAACAGCGTATTCTCGGTGACAGAGGGCATTTGTCCAACGAAAATTCCGGGCGGCTTTTATGCCGGATTCTGCACGACAATTTAAAGACAGTGCTCCTGGGACATCTCAGCAAGGAAAACAATCTGCCGGAGCTTGCCTACGAGTCAGTGCGCATGGAAATCAATCTGGGAGAGAATCCCTATAAGGCGGGAGATTTTGATATCCGGGTAGCGAAGAGAAGCGAGATTACCCCGGTGGTGGAGATTGCGTAGAATAAAAAGATTCATTTACTTGCAAAAACAGAATAAATGTAGTTAAATGGAAATATTCGGAAGAAAGGATTCGGACAGGAAACTTTGTTCCGATATAAAATATGCGCAGGGCGCAGGAATGGAGATTTACATGAAGAGAACAATTATTACTGTAGTCGGAAAAGATACTGTAGGTATCATTGCGAAGGTATGTACCTATCTTGCGGAGAACAGCATCAATATCCTTGATATTTCTCAGACAATCGTACAAGGGTATTTCAATATGATGATGATTGTGGATACAAACGGCTGCGGCAAGCAGTTTGGCGATATGGCCGATGAACTGACGGCATTGGGCGAGAAAATCGGTGTGGTTATCAAGTGTCAGAAGGAAGAAATTTTTGACTCCATGCATCGTATCTAGTACATGGCGTCAACGGTGCTTCTGAAACAGGTAGGAGAATAAATCTGGAAGGGCATGGATATCAAAATGATAAATTTATATGAAGTAACAGAAACAAACAAGATGATTGAGAAGGAAAACCTGGATGTGCGCACCATCACTCTGGGTATCAGCCTTCTGGACTGCATTGATTCGGATTTGCAGAAGCTAAACGATAAAATATACAACAAGATTTACGAGGCGGCAAAGGACCTTGTAAAGACAGGCGAGGAGATTTCCAGAGAATTTGGAATTCCTATTGTCAACAAGAGAATCTCCGTAACTCCCATTGCACTGGTAGGCAGTGCTGCCTGTAAGACAATAGAAGATTTTGCTTCAATCGCAAAGACACTGGATACGGTAGCGCATGCGGTAGGCGTCAATTTTATCGGCGGATATTCCGCTCTTGTGTGCAAGGGCATGACTCCTGCCGATGAACTTTTAATCCGCTCTATTCCCCTGGCGCTTTCTACAACTGAGAGAGTGTGCAGTTCTGTAAATTTAGGTTCCACAAAGACCGGCATCAATATGGATGCTGTGAAGCTCATGGGCGAGATTATTCACTCCACTGCGGAGTACACCAAAGAGGACGATTCCCTTGGATGTGCAAAGCTGGTTGTGTTTTGCAATGCGCCGGACGACAACCCGTTTATGGCGGGAGCATTTCATGGCATAACCGAAGCGGATAAAATTATCAACGTGGGCGTCAGCGGCCCCGGTGTTGTAAAGACCGCGCTGGAAAGGTT
>JAEDMI010000070.1 GCA_016303085.1 Acetatifactor sp. | reverse complement strand
GTTTTTACAGTACAAGGTTTTCGGGCGGCACAGGGTGCCGGAGGGATGGGTCATTGTGACTGCGGGAAATCCGCCGGAATATAATAAATCCGTGCGGGAGTTCGATGTGGTAACGCTGGACCGTCTGAAGGTACTGGAGGTGGAGCCGGATTACCGTATCTGGAAGGAATATGCGGTGGAGAAGCGGATTCACAATGCCATCATTAATTATCTGGATCTGAAAAAAGAGCATTTTTACTGTATGGAGATGACCACAAAAGGCAGAAGCTATGTGACGGCCAGAGGCTGGGAGGATTTGTCGGAGATTTTAACTTTATATGAGGATGAGCAGCTGACGGTAGACGAAACCCTGGTAGGGCAGTATCTGCGCAATGAAAAGGTGATAAAGGAGTTCACAGCCTACTATGATTTGTACAATAAATATAAGCGCGACTATCGCATCGGGGACATTTTGAGCGGCAACCCGTCCGTACAGGCAATCGCCAGGGCAAAGGAGGCAGCCTTTGACGAGAGGCTGTCTCTGCTTGGCATGCTGTTGGACAAGGTGCAGGCAGATATGAAGAGTATCATGGAACAGGCCGCTTTTTTAACCGATTTGAAGAACCCGCTGAAAGCAATCGGGGATACAGCGGAGGAGAACAGTGTGGAGCAGATTTTATCTGTACTGGAAAAACAGGCGGAGGGTCGTAAAAAGCTGTTGGATAATCTGCAGCACGCCGGCGCTCTTTCTGAGGCAGACAGGAAAAAGCACCGCAGTGTGGTACGTTTTCTGGAGGAAGCAAGAAAGGAGCTGTACACGGGAGAAGCAGCTACAGGGGCGGAGGCATATGGATTCCTGAAGGGCAAATACGGTGCTCTTGTGGCCCGCATGAGGCAGGAGACGGAAAATGTACAGGGAGAGTTGCATGCACTGTTTACCTTTGCGGAAGAAGCTTTTGACAAGGGAAACGAAATGCTGATTCTGGTCACGGAGCTGACTGTAAACACAGCTTCTGCGCAGTTTATCGCAACCTTCGGAAGCCCGGATTATAAGCGGCATAACGAGGAATTGATGCTCTCGGAGCGCAGCGATGATATCAAGGCGCAGATTGCGGAACTGAAATTGGATTAAGGGTGAATGATTTTATGCAGGAGAAGGAACTGGAGATCGCGGGCGGCAGCCTGTATTACGAGATAAAGGACCAAAAAGCCGGAATTACACGTTTTCAGGGACTTGCATCTGAGGTATGTATACCGGATGTACTGGAAGGGTGCCCTGTGACAACGCTTGGAAAAAAGGCGTTCTTAAGCAAAAAGAATCTTCGTCGGGTCATTCTGCCGGAGACAATGGATGAGGTGGGTGACTGGGCTTTTGCCTACTGCGACAGTCTGACGGAGGTAAGGATTCCCGGGAAAGATATCCGGTTCGGTAAATCGGTGTTCCTGGAGTGTAAGGAACTGAAAAGAATATCGGAGCGGGAGAACGGGGGCAATCCGGACTTTCAGCCGGAACTTCTGGCTGCTGCAGTAAAGGATTTTGAAGCATATTACCTGTTGGATATTCCGGCGGTGGGAAGCAAAGAATGGCTGGATAAGTGGGATTCCAGGCTGGCAGCGGTATTGGGCGCGTCGGACCGAGAGGGCTATTCCAAACAGGTCCTCTGCGGGGAAGAAGATTATGGAAGTACCGATTTGACGGCATATGTCAGCAGCAGACGAAAGAAAAAGGTAAGGCTGTCACTGCTGCGCCTCTTGTTTCCCCGGGGGCTTTCGCAGCCGTTCAGGAAAGAATTGGAGCAATATCTTCTGGCACACACCAAGGGGGGCGAGAGCGAGGAGACCTGGCAGGTCATTTGGAAGGAATATGGAAACGACAGGGCATATTACAGCCTGTTTGCGGAGCTTGGTTGTGTGAACACAGAGAATCTGGGCGATATACTGGGAGATATCGGAGGAGATTTGCCGGAGATGAAGGCTTATTTTCTGCGGTATTGCGAGGAAAAGCTGGAAAGCCGGAGTTTTTTCGATGATTTGGAATTATAGACGGAGAGTAATTCTTAATTTTCAGATTGGTATTTTCTTAATTCTGCGTTATAAAGTTGAATGGGAAGGTAAATTTTGATATACTGTGCAAGAATGTTAATGCGTTGGGCGGGACCGTGGCTTGCTGAACGCATACAAAAAGGAAAGGCAGAGGGAGTTTGAGTATGACATTATCGCAGGCAAAGCAAAAGCTGGAAAAATACGGACAGGAGCATGTGCTGAAGTATTTTGACGAGCTGAATGAACAGGAAAAGGAGGCGCTTCTGACCCAGATAGAGACAACGGATATGAGTATTCTGGAGTCCTGTAAGCACCGTGAGGAGCTGGCACAGAAGGGCGTGATTACACCGCTGGCAGCCATGCAGCTGACGGAGATAGAGGAAAACAGAGAACTTTTTACGGCAACCGGGCTTGAGGCAATCAAAGCCGGAAAGGTGGGAGCGGTGCTGTTGGCCGGGGGCATGGGAACCAGACTGGGTTCCGACAACCCCAAGGGTATGTACAACGTTGGACTGACAAGAGAACTTTACATATTTGAGTGTCTTGTGAACAATATGCTGGATGTGGTGCGTCAGGCAGGTGCGTGGTTTCATTTATTCATTATGACCAGTGACAAGAATCATGAGTCTACCGTTCATTTTTTGGAGGAACACAATTTCTTCGGCTATAAAGCGGAATATGTACATTTCTTCATACAGGAGATGGCAGCGGCTACGGATTACGACGGAAAAATCTATCTGGAGGAGAAGGGAAAGCTTTCAACGTCTCCCAACGGCAACGGTGGTTGGTTTATTTCCATGAAGAATGCGGGACTTCTGGAATTGGTACAGAAGGAAGGGATTGAGTGGCTGAACGTGTTCGCCGTAGACAATGTGTTGCAGAGGATTGCAGACCCCTGTTTTGTGGGAGCTACCATTCAGAAAAATTGTGCGGTAGGTGCCAAGGTGGTGCGCAAAAACGCACCGGACGAGAAGGTGGGTGTCATGTGCCTTGAGGACGGCAGACCTTCTATTGTGGAGTATTACGAGCTGACAGAGGAAATGATGAACGCGAAGGATGCAAACGGCGACCCGGCATATTACTTCGGCGTGATTTTGAATTATTTGTTCCGCGTGCAGGATTTGTTTGAAATATTGGAGAACAATCTGCCCCTGCATATTGTAGAAAAGAAGATACCTTATCTGAATCAGGACGGTGAACTTGTGAAGCCCGAGACACCAAACGGTTTTAAGTTTGAGAATCTGGTGCTGGATATGATTCACCAGATGAAGAGTTGTCTGCCTTTTGAGGTAGTACGCGAAAAAGAATTTGCCCCGATTAAAAACAAGACGGGTGTGGATTCGGTAGAGAGTGCCAGAGAACTGCTGAAAAAGAATGGCGTTACACTGTAATTAACATTTCGACAGATTCTCATAACAAATGAGCATTGAGATGTACGGCTTTTTCCGTTATCGTTAGAGATAACAGAAAACAAAAACAAGGAGGCAGAAACGATGAAGATTTTGGTGACAGGGGGCGCCGGATTTATCGGCAGTCACACGGTTGTAGAGTTACAACAGGCAGGTTATGATGTAGTGGTTCTTGACAATCTTTGTAATGCCAGCGAAAAGTCTTTGCAGCGTGTGGAGGCAATCACGGGAAAGAAGGTTCCTTTTTACAAAGCCGATATTCTTGACAGGGAGGCGCTGGAAGAAATCTTCTCCGAGGAGTCAATTGACGCCGTGATTCATTTCGCAGGTCTTAAGGCTGTTGGCGAGTCTGTGAGGAAGCCTTGGGAGTACTACGAGAACAATATTGCAGGCACCCTGACCCTGGTGGACGTGATGCGAAAGCATGGCGTAAAGAACATCATCTTTTCTTCCAGTGCCACGGTATACGGCAATCCTGCGTTTATTCCCATCACAGAGGAATGCCCCAAGGGACAGTGCACCAACCCCTACGGCTGGACCAAGTCCATGTTGGAGCAGATTTTATCGGATATTCAGAAGGCAGATCCGGAATGGAATGTAATCCTGCTTCGCTACTTTAATCCCATCGGAGCACATAAGAGCGGAACCATGGGAGAGAACCCTAACGGAATTCCCAATAACCTGATGCCTTACATTACTCAGGTTGCTGTGGGCAAGCTGAAGGAGCTGGGAGTGTTCGGAAACGACTATGACACACCCGACGGAACCGGTGTCCGCGACTATATCCACGTGGTAGACTTGGCAATCGGTCATGTGAAGGCTTTGAAGAAGATTGAAGAGAAGGCGGGGCTTAAGATTTACAATCTGGGCACGGGCGTAGGCTACAGCGTGCTGGATATTGTGAAAAATTTTGAGGAAGCTACCGGAGTGAAAATCCCTTATGTCATCAAGGACAGAAGACCCGGAGACATCGCCACCTGCTATGCGGATGCAAGTCTTGCGAAGAAGGAGCTGGGCTGGGAAGCGCAGTACGGTATCAGGGAGATGTGTGCTGATTCCTGGAGATGGCAAAAAAACAATCCAAACGGATATGACGACTAGATTAAGATATAAATGCCGACCGTGCAATTGCGGTCGGCAGTTTTAATCTTCCTCGATAATCTGAATTTCCAGATAGTCAAAGTCGATGCTGTCTATGAAGTTGTCCCGGGTAAAGCGCGCCTTTCGGTGACGCTTGAATTCTGCTACGGTTTTGTCCAGCCAGATAGGCTTGCTTAAGTCAAATTGAAGGCATACCTTGTCCAGAGCACGAAAAACCTTGTGGGTACGTGTGTCCTCACTCCCATCCTCAATAACGACATCCTGCAGCATATGATTGTCTTTGAATGTTTTTGCCCATAAACGAAACATATTCTTTCATCCTTTCGTCCCTATCTTAATTGATTTTGTGTTTCAGCGCAAGGGTTTTGATGCAGATAAGGCAAAGACACGGATTTTGTTAAAAAAAGATTAATTCTTTTTGAATATACTGCATTTTTGAACATATATATGGTAAAATGTATGCGAGTAAGAACCGGGCGGCGCGCGAGCGGTATTCGGTTTTCATCGCGATAACGAGTAAACAGTCTGCAGAGCAGACAACCGAGCGACTTGATGAAGGAGTAAGAATGGAACTGAAGGCAGACAACGGAGAGGGAATCGACAGCTGGAAAGAGGTAACGCTGATTTACAGTGCGGCACTCCGGCAGATTGAGACAAAGATGGAAATACTCAATGATGAATTTCAACATGTACATCAGTACAATCCTATTGAGCATATCAAGGCCCGCATCAAAACCCCCGAGAGCATCGTAAAAAAGCTGAAGAGGAACGGCTATGAGTCCACCATAGACAATATGGTAAAGTACATAAACGACATCGCAGGTATCCGCATTATTTGTTCCTTTACCTCGGATATCTACCGCATTGCGGATATGATCAGTGAACAGAGGGACATCAAGGTGATTGCAGTGAAGGACTACATTACCTTCCCCAAGGCCAGCGGATACAAAAGCTATCATATGATTGTGACCGTACCTGTATATTTGTCCGACAGAACGGTAGACACGAAGGTGGAAATACAAATCAGAACGGTAGCCATGGATTTCTGGGCAAGCCTGGAGCATAAGATTCACTATAAATTTGAGGGAGATGCGCCGGAGCACATTAAGAGCGAGCTGGTGGAATGTGCCAAAATGGTATCCGATTTGGACGCGAGGATGCTGTCGCTGAATGAAGAAATTCTGGCAATCAGCCGGGAGAGAGAAAAGGACGAGGACATGTAGAACGGCAAAAAAAGAGACCGGCAGTATACTGCAGAGTCTCTTTTTTAGTAGCAACAGCAATATGGGCTGTCCACAGCCGGTAAATCATAAATCCCGTAAAATGAGGAGTGCCCAGGCACTTTTCAGCACCTGGGCTATTATGAAAAAATTTATCTTAATCGCTTCGCTTAATGTAAGTAAAGTATAGCAATTAATTATGAACAAAGTATGAACACGATGTAAATAGTTGGTGAATGTTACAAAAACTTTAAAAAGGAGAATAAACAAATGTACAATTTGCACAAAAGTTTATTCGGTTGACTTTGAGTTGTAATATGACGGAAAAAATGATAGAATAAGAGAAAGATATCAATACAGAACGCAACAGAATACAATACAGATGTCCGGGGAACCGGCGACTTCGGAGGAACACAGATGGACATGTTTATGGACAAACTGGCACAAAAATTGAACGCACAGGAAATTATCAGAGCAAATGCGGCAGCGGATGCTGAGGAGATGAATAAGCTAAAGAATCAGATAGCGGAATACAATGACTGCCTGACTAAACTGCAGAAATTGATTGAAGAGGGAACAGCCGCACTTCAAAATGCGGAGGCAGGCAGTGAGGATATCCATCGCATTACTGAGGAAGCAATCGGAAAGATTCAGGCGATTCAGCAGAATAACGCGGGGCTGGAACAGGTGAGCGGACAGCTTACCGAGAGACTGGAACACTTGGAAACCGAAATGGGTAAGAAGCTGGAGGAAGTCAGCCGTCAGCTTAGTTCGCTTTCCGAGGAGGGATTGGCAGAAAAATTTGCAGCTGTGGACGAAAATACACACAAAGAGTGTGTAAAGGTATACCGCAATGTGCAGGCTGTTGTAGTTGAGGAAAGCGGGAAGCAGACGGAAGCAGCCGAAAATGTTTCTAAGACAGTAAATGCTTTGGGCGGCAAGGTGAGTGCGATTCTGGGTATATCCGTTGCTGCACTGGTATTCTCTCTTGCAGGTGTTGTTTTACAGATATTGAATGCGCTGAATATTCAGCTTTTTTAAATTAAGAGGTGTTGTAATGGCAAAGCAACTTTGGAAACCGGGCAATATGCTGTATCCGCTGCCTGTAGTGATGGTAAGTCTGGCTGACAGGGACGGAAAGCCGAATATTATTACCATTGCATGGGCGGGGACAATCTGTACAAATCCTCCTATGGTCAGCATTTCGGTGCGCCCTGAAAGATATTCCTATCCTATACTGAAGGATACAGGTGAGTTCGTCATTAATCTGACAACGAAGGAGCTTGCTTATGCTACGGATTACTGTGGTATAAAAAGCGGGCGGGATGTGGATAAATTTAAGGAGATGAACTTGACACCTCTTCCGGGAGAACAGGTGAAGGCGCCGTTAATCGGAGAGAGCCCGGTAAATATCGAGTGCAAGGTTCGCCGGATTATGCCATTGGGTTCTCACGATATGTTTATTGCGGATGTTGTGGCTGTCCATGCAGATGAAAAATATATGGATGAACAACACAAGTTTCATCTGGAAAAAGCAGAACCTATCGTATATTCCCATGGAGCATACCTTGTCTGCGGAGAGCAGCTGGGCTCCTTCGGGTACAGTGTGAAAAGTGTGAAAAGAGAAGAATCGCAAGGAAAGTGATCCTTTTCATAAATTGTCTGCGCCGTCGCGGGGGGAGCTTAAAAGGCTTCCCCTTTTTATGGCATTATCACCGTATTTCCCACGAATTTTATCCAGTGCCGCATCCAACTTTTGCTGTTTCTCGGAGACGGGGGAGGAATAGTCAAAGAGACTGAGCTGCACAGGCTCGTTCTCTTCGGACAACTTACCGGTGCGAATCCCCAGAAGGCGTATGGGTGTACCGTTCCACAGTTCATCAAACAGGATGCAAGCTGTCTGATAAATGACATCTGTGGAAGCGGTAGACTGATTCAGCATCATCTGATGAGACACAGATTGAAAGGTATTGTATTTTATTTCCGTGCATACAAGACCGGCCTTGCAGTGTGAGGCGCGGAGGCGTCTGCCTACGGATTCCGACAATTCCAGAAGAATTTTTGCAGCGGCATCTCTTGTAACGGCATCGGCGGTCAGGGTGGTGGAATTGCCGATGCCCTTCATTTCGGCAGGTTCGGAAAGCACAGAGGAGTTGTCTATGCCATTGGCGTAGTTCCAAAGCATTATGCCGTGGCTTTTCATGTGGGATGCGAGAATGGAGGGGGTTGCCTGAGCCAGGTCGCCTATGGTGAGAATCCCCAACTTATGCAGCGTATCTACACTGGAGCGACCGCAGAGAAAGAGCCTGGACACGGGAAGCGGCCAAAGCTTATCTTTGATTTCACGGACATAAAGAGTGTGTACCAGATTCGGCTTCTCGAAATCGGATGCCATTTTTGCCAGTACTTTTCTGTCGGAAATTCCGACATTTACGGTGAAGCCGAATTTTTTACAGACGGTGTCCTTAATGAATACTGCAGCCTGCTCCGGTGATGAATATTTTGAGGCAATAGGGGAATAATCCATATAGCATTCGTCAATACTGACCTGTTCTATGTCGGGGCAGATGCTGCTTAAGTAGTCCATCAGTTCCCGGCTGCGGCGGTGATACAGTTCTTGATCGGGAGCCACTGTGACCAGAGAGGGACATTTTCGGAATGCGTTGACAACAGGTTCACCCGTGGTGATGCCGAAGCGTTTTGCGGGTATGGATTTTGCCAGTACTACACCGTGGCGTGTGCTCATG
The DNA here is from genome assembly GCA_016303085.1 of Acetatifactor sp. Taxonomy (GTDB): domain Bacteria; phylum Bacillota; class Clostridia; order Lachnospirales; family Lachnospiraceae; genus Acetatifactor. The sequence goes on along the minus strand of JAEDMI010000070.1, from coordinate 2,764 downwards.
TCGCCACCCACAATAGACGGAATCAGACGCAAATCGGTTTCGCTGCCGGCTTCCAGCTGCGCCAGTGCGGACCAGCTCAAGAAGGCGGAATTCACATCAATATGAAAAATGATACGGCTGTCCATAGGCACCTCCGGGAATTGCATCATTGTTGTTATATTTACTATATCCTTTGAAAACTGACTTTACAAGCCCCGAAAATGCTGTTAGAATAACTTTGTTACAAAATTATTAACTCATAGTGGAAGAACGATGAAAAAGAGAAAGAGCAATCATAAAAAGTACAGGTTTACATATATTAAAACTACACTGTTCACCTTGTTTGTCTGTCTGCTGTTCGTAAAGGGTTATATACCCTTTGAAAAGACCGGGGAGAATTTTTTCCATGTTTTGCTGAACGGGCAGGAAGTGGGAATTGTAGGAGACAGAGAAAGCGCTGAGCGGATATTGATTGAAGCCCGGAGGAACATTGCGTCCGGGAGTGATGAACTGGTATTGATGGAAGCTGAACTGGCAGTACAGGGTGAAGAAGTGCTGTGGGGTGTGGTAGATGACGAGAAGGATATACGCGATAAAATGGAGACGGTGCTTCGCGGAGGCATTATACAAACCATGTATCGCTCTTATACCTTGAAAATAAACGATTTTATCATCAACCTGGCCAGCCTGGATGAGGTGGTACAACTGTTGCAATCTGCCATTGACAAGTACGACAGCGAGGGAAAGTTTTCGGTGGAGCTGGTCTATGATACGGACAGAGAGTTCAGCGTGCTGGCTACCAGCGTGATTGAGACTGCACTTCAGGAGAACATACCGGAAAAAGATTATTCCCGGGGCGGTGTGGCGAGCGCACTTTGGGAAATGAGACAGGATGAGGATTTACTGCCCGAGGCGGGCTTTGAGGACTATGAACTGGGAATTATGTCTATGGATTTTGCTGAGAAGGTGGAGGTTGTGGAAGCATATCTTCCGGAAAACAGGCTTACTTCTCTGGAGGAAGCCGTTAATCTCGTCATCATGGAGCAGGAAACCGCAAGCGTCTATGAGGTGGTGCAGGGAGATACTCTGTCCGAAATCGCAATTAAGGTAAATATTCCCATAGACAAGATTGTTGAGATGAACGATAGTCTTATTGATGAGACTACAACCCTGCATATCGGTCAGGAACTGGTGATTACGGTACCGGAGCCGATACTTTCCGTTACCAGGGTGGAACAGAATTACTATGAAGAGATTTATGATGCTGAAGTTGTTATAATTAATGTGGACGATTGGTATACCACAAAAACGGAAATTCTTCAGCAGCCATCTGCCGGTTTCCGCAAGGTAGTGGCGGATGTCTCCTTTGTCAACGACAAGGAAGTTTCCAGAGAGATACTGAAGGAAGAAATTGTCATGGAGGCGGTTCCCAAGATTATGAAGCGGGGAACCAAGATACCGCCTACCTATATTAAACCTATTTCCGGCGGGCGCGTAACCTCTAACTTCGGAAAACGTAAAGCACCTAAGAAGGGAGCCAGCACCTACCATAAGGGTGTAGACTGGGCAACTCCTACGGGAACACCCGTCTATGCTTCCTGTGGAGGTACGGTGGCAAAAGCAGGTTGGGGAAGCGGCTACGGCTATGTGATTTATATCAACCATGAGGATGGCAAGCAGACCAGGTACGCACATCTGAGCAAAGTACTTGTTTCTGTGGGACAGAGTGTGAAGCAGGGCGATAAGATTGCGCTGAGCGGAAACACAGGTGTCAGCACGGGTCCCCATCTGCACTTTGAGATACTGGTAAACGGCGTACAGGTAGACCCCTTCAAATATGTGCCCAGATAGGCGGGATAACAGGGGAATGTGCGTTCGGTTTACAAGCACATTGTTTTATGGTAAAATCAACCTTAAGAAAATATTAAGGTTTTTCAAAAATTGAATGTCGACCTTAGACAGAGGTATAGATAGATGGAACAATACGCAATCAAAGGCGGTAATCCGTTAGTGGGTGATGTGGAAATAGGAGGCGCGAAGAATGCGGCGCTTCCTATTCTTGCTGCGTCCACTATGACGGATGAGACAATATATATTGAAAACATGCCGGATGTAAGGGATATCAACGTGCTTCTGGAAGCCATGGAAAACATCGGTGTCTGTGTGAAACGGACAGACAGGCATAAAGCAGTATTGAATGCCGGAAACATCAGCAATTTGGTGCTGGAAGATGAAGCATTGAAAAAAATCAGGTCTTCATATTACCTGGTGGGTGCTTTGCTCGGGAAATATAAGCATGCGGAGGTTGTGCTCCCGGGAGGCTGTGATATAGGTTCGCGTCCCATTGATCAGCATATTAAAGGATTTCGGGCGCTGGGTGCTACGGTGACAATCGAGCACGGACTTATCAAGGCAAAGGCAGAGCGACTTGTAGGAAATCACATTTATATGGATGTGTCCAGCGTGGGCGCTACCATTAATGTCATGATGGCAGCCACTATGGCTGAAGGGATGACGATTATTGAGAATGCCGCTAAGGAGCCCCATGTGGTAGACTTGGCGAATTTCCTGAACAGCATGGGCGCAAATATTAAAGGCGCCGGAACAGATGTGATTCGTATCAAGGGTGTAACAAAGCTGCATGGAACAGAGTACACTGTTATTCCCGACCAGATTGAGGCAGGAACCTTTATGTTTGCAGCCGCGGTGACAAAGGGTGACGTGACTGTGAAGAATGTGATTCCGAAGCATTTGGAATCCATTACCGCAAAACTTTTGGAAATAG
>JAEDMI010000069.1 GCA_016303085.1 Acetatifactor sp. | reverse complement strand
ACGGTGGCTTATGCGGCAGCCGGATTGACCGGATTCTGTCTGGGCAGGATGACGGGAAGGGATAAGACCGGAGAGGCGGAGAAGCCCCGGGAGAAACAGCAGGAAAAGCGGACCGGAGGCAGACGGCCCGCAGCCGGACGAGGCGGAGACGGCTGCCTTGAAAGTTTTGTTGGAAGCCCGGTGTCGGGGGAGGTGGAGGACTTGCGGGAGGGAGAGCGGCCCGTGGTGGTAATCCGTCCCGGTGAGGACAAAATTTACGCCCCCGCGGGAGGAAAAATCACAAAGCTGTTCCCTCTGGGAAATGCTCTTTTGTTTCATACGGAATTTGGTGCGGAACTGTATATTCAGGCGGGAGATTCGGGGGATGAACTGTTGGGCAGATATTTTCGCCCCCGGGTTGTGCAGAATGAAATCGTGGGAAAGGGAAAACTGCTGATGGAGTTTGACCGCAGAGGTCTGGAGGCGGAAGGCGCTTCTGCGAGAGTGTCGGTGGCAGTGGAGAACGGAATGTACGACAGTTACATCCTGGCCGCAGCGGGGGAACGGGTCAGGTGCGGGGAAGAGATTCTGCGGGTGCAGTCCGAAGCCTGCGATACTCACCGGGAGTGACACCGTAGCGTTTCCCGAATTCCCGGAAAAAGGTACGGGTACTGCCAAAACCGGCATCCAGAGCAATCCTTGTGACGGAGAGAGAGGTGTCGGTAAGTAAATCCGCAGCGTACTCCAGACGTCTGGAGTTTACATATTGGGGAAAAGTAGTATAGAGCCTGCGGGAGAAAATGCGGGACAGCCGGAAAGGGCTGACACCGAATTCCCTGGATAAAAGTTCCAGGTTCAGGTCTTCCGTATAGTGGGAATCAATATAGAGAAGCAGCTGCTGTTCCAGCTCCAAATCGGTGTACTCCGCAGGCTTATGCAGGGCAAGGGTATCAAATACGTCCGTGAGCAGCAGAGTCAGGTATCCTTGGGAACGTAGGATTACATTTTCCGGGATAGCGGCTCCCCGTTGAAATTCCCGGGTCAGATGAATCAAACCCTCCACTGCAGTATGGCTGTGGCAGGACAGGCTTTCCATACAAAAGACGGGCCGGGAAACATTATCGTAAAAGAGATGGCGAAAACTGTGGCAGAAGTCGCTGTCAAAGATGCAGAGCAGAATGCGGCTCTTACCTTCCGTCCTAAGGCTGTGGAGCCGGTTGGGAAACACAAGGACACCGTCTCCGACAGTCAGAGAATATTCCTGCTGTTCCACGGTGACGGACAGCGCACCCTCCAACACCACGATAAGCTCCGCCTGGCGGTGGAGATGAGAGGCATAGGTGTTGTTATCCGAGGTGTAAAAGCGTATGTGTTCCGACCTGCTCTGATAAAAAATACTCATGGGACTTCTCCTTTCTGCGCCGAAAACCGATGTCTCCGCTTTTTTTGTTTGCGGGGGTAAAATTCGCTTGCCGTTGCAGGGGTATTTTGCGATTGCTACATTTATAGTAACACATTTCTGAAACTCCATAAAGAAGGAGCAGAAAAAATGTGCAAAAATTGTCATAAGGATTTGGAAAAATGTCATGTTTGGAAATGGCTTTTGTGATAGGATAAATAAAGAAATTGTGTTGTCCACGCCGAAAGAAGAAAGGAGTACTCCATGGAGAGAGATAAAATTCAGAAAATGTGGATTGCGGATAATGGTGACGGAACATACAGCAATCCTATATTGTATACCGATTATTCAGACCCGGATGCCATACGTGTGGGTGAGGATTATTTTATGATAGCTTCCAGCTTTTGCAACACCCCGGCGGTGCCGCTGCTGCACTCCAGGGATTTGGTGAACTGGAAGGTTATCAACTATATTATGGACAAGCTGCCCTTTGATTATTACGATAAGCCTGTCCATGGCTGCGGCACCTGGGCACCCTCTATTCGTTTTCATGATGGAGTTTACTATGTATTCATTCCCATGCCTGATGAGGGCATCATGATGTGTAAGACCACGGATCCCTGGGGAAAGTGGAGTGAGCCCTCTTATGTCAGGAAAGTAGTGGGGTGGATTGACCCCTGCCCTTTTTGGGATGACGACGGGAAGGCATACATGGTGTCAGCTTTCGCAAGAAGCCGCATCGGTTTCAAGAGCATGCTCTATATGTCTCCCATCAAACCGGATTGCTCCGATGTACTGGACGACGGACAGTTTATTTACGACGGTCACGCTACCCAGCCAACCATCGAGGGACCCAAACTGTATAAGAGAAACGGCTATTATTACATATTTGCTCCGGCAGGAGGTGTAAAGCCCGGTTGGCAGACGGTGCTGCGCTCCAGAAACATTTACGGTCCATATGAGGAAAAGATTGTGCTGCATCAGGGGAATTCTCCGGTGAACGGACCTCATCAGGGAGCGTGGGTTGACACCCCCACCGGCGAGGACTGGTTTCTGCATTTTCAGGATGTGGGAAATGCGGGCAGAATCATTCATCTGCAGCCTATGCGCTGGGAGAACGACTGGCCCGTCATCGGCGTCAATGATGCGGACGGCTGCGGTGAGCCGGTACTCCGGTACAAAAAACCGGACGTGGGAGCGGTATATCCCATAGATGCCCCGGAGGACAGCGACTTTTTTGAGGGAGAAAGTCTGGGGTTGCAGTGGCAGTGGAACGCAAACTATAAACGTGACTGGTACAGTCTGAAAGACGGACAGCTTACCCTGTATGCCCGGCATGCGGAGGAAAGAACTCAGCTCTGCGATATCAGCAATCTGTTGCTTCAGAAATGGCCTGCCCCGGAATTTCAGGTTACGGTCTGCCTGCATGTGGAGCACATGGCGGAAGGAGACGTGGCCGGAATGGTGTCACAGGGAGGCTGCTATACAGCCCTTGCCCTGCAGAAAAAGGACGGAAAACTGGCCCTGCAGCAGAGAACCGGAAACTGGACGAAGAATGACGAGGTGCGGGAAGACCTGGAGAACTTTGCGGGAGACACCATATACATACGCATGCGTGTGGAAAAGGAAAAGAATGTTTCCTTTGAAATCAGCGGCGATGACGAGCATTTTAAATCCGTCGGCAGAACCGTGGAGGCAACTCCCGGGCGATGGGTAGGGGTGAAAGCCGGACTGTTTGCCATCAATGAGAAGGAAAATGAAGGGGGTTACGTGAAGGCGGATTGGTTCGTGTTTGAACCTGTGAAATTATTTTGAAAAATATAAATATTGTCAGATAGCTTTATAAAGTGGTATAGTGTCTATGAAGGCTTGCAGAGAAGTGCCGGAGAATATTTACAGTCTGGCTCAACAGCTGCAACAGTAGGTATTGCATGAAATAAATATGGAGCCGTAGCCCGGCAATAGGAGAAAAAATATGAGCAAGAAACCTTATGCAGAGAGAAACCTGAAATTTGAGACCCTACAGCTTCATGTGGGCCAGGAGCAGCCGGATCCGGTTACGGATGCAAGAGCGGTTCCTATTTACCAGACTTCATCCTATGTGTTCCGCAACTGTGACCATGCTGCGGCACGTTTCGGACTGGAGGATGCTGGAAATATATACGGACGTCTCACCAATCCCACAGAGGACGTGTTTGAAAAGAGAATCGCAGCTCTTGAGGGCGGCACCGCAGCACTGGCCGTGGGCAGCGGTATGGCTGCAATTACATACACCATCCAGAATCTTGCCAAGGCGGGAGAACACATTGTGTCCGCAAACAATATTTACGGCGGAACCTACAATCTGCTTGCCCATACCCTTGTAGATTACGGTGTTACCACAACCTTTGTAAACCCCTTTGACTACGGAGAAGTAGAAGCCGCTATCAAAGAAAACACCAAGGCATTATACATAGAGACGCTGGGTAACCCCAACTCTGATGTGGTGGATATTGAGAAGCTGGCTGAGATTGCCCACTCCCACAAGATTCCTCTGGTAGTGGACAACACCTTTGCAACTCCATATTTGGTAAGACCTTTTGAATACGGTGCGGACATTGTGGTACATTCCGCAACTAAGTTCATCGGCGGTCACGGAACCACAATCGGCGGTGTCATCATAGAGAACGGCAGGTTTGACTGGAAAGCGAGCGGGAAATTCCCTCACCTGACCACACCAAATGAGAGCTATCATGGTGTAAACTTTGCGGAGGCAGTTCCGGGAGCTGTGTTTGTGACAGCAATCCGAGCTATCCTTCTCAGAGACACCGGAGCAACCCTTTCACCCTTCCACGCATTTTTCTTTTTACAGGGGCTGGAAACTCTTTCATTGCGTGTGGAGAGACATGTGGAGAACGCACTGAAGGTGGTGGAATACTTAAGCAGGCATCCCAAGGTGGAGAAAGTGCATCATCCTTCCGTGTCGGAGGATCCTGAGCAGCAGGCGCTTTACAAAAAGTATTTCCCCAACGGCGGCGGCTCCATCTTTACCTTTGAAATCAAAGGCGGCGAGGCTGAGGCCAAGAAGTTTATTGACAATCTGGAACTGTTCTCACTGCTTGCAAATGTGGCAGATGTGAAGAGCCTTGTGATTCATCCCGCTTCCACTACGCATGCCCAGTTGAACGATGAGGAGCTGAAAGAGCAGGGTATTTCCAGAAATACCATTCGCCTTTCCATCGGAACGGAAAATATTGACGATATCATTGAAGATTTGGAGGGCGGCTTCCAGAGCATTTAACAGAATACTTGACAAATACCCCCGTGGGGTATATTATTCTTCTTGCGAATAGTATACCCCATGGGGGTATTTTTGGCGTGCAGAAAGGAAGGATAGAAGACCGATGGATGGGGATAATACAAGAAAAGCAGGCACACAGACGGAGAAATCAGTGTGCTGTTGCCATAAAAAAACCACTCCCAGAGACGAGAAGGAATTGAAACAACTGAAAAATCGATTGAGCCGCATGGTGGGACAACTGAACGGTATCGGAAAAATGTTGGACGAGAACCGGTATTGCGGTGACGTTCTGACTCAGGTGGCAGCGGTGGAGAGCGCACTGCAGGCTTTCGGGTATCTGGTGCTGCAGGAACATATGGAGACCTGTGTGGTGGAGGAGATTCAGAAAGGGAATACCGCGGTAGTGGATGAAGCGGTGGAACTGGTTAAGAAGCTTAAGTGATGCTGAAAAATGGTGGAAGGTGAGGAGCGTTCGATGAAAAAAGAAAGATATCATATATCGGGCATGACCTGCTCGGCCTGCTCCGCCCATGTGGAGAAGGCAGTGAATAAGCTGGAAGCTGTGGAGCGGCTCTCTGTCAATTTGCTGACGGAGACAATGGAAATTGAATACGACGAGACAAGGCTTGGCGGTGAAGAGATTGAAAGAGCGGTTGAAGAAGCAGGATACGCTGCAACTTTGATTGTAGGTGGGACTCATGGGAAAGCTGGTCAGAAGGACAGCTGTCAGGAGAATTCAGGTGGCCAGGGGGTAGGACAAAGCTGTCGCACTGGGCAGGGACTTGGCAGCAGACAGAAAAGCAGGGACGAACTGCAGCGGAAAAACAAGGAGGAAGCAAGGACTATGAGATGGCGGCTGGGCATCTCTGTAGGTTTTCTGATTCCGTTAATGTATGTGGCAATGTACCATATGTATAACGAATGGTTCGGTCTACCCATTCCCCATTTTGTGCACCGTTACCTTCACGGGGATGAAAATGCCATGACATTTGCCCTGACACAGTTTATTCTGCTGCTACCCATCCTGTATATGAACCGGAAGTTTTTCTCCGTGGGATTCAGGACTTTAAGGCAGTTGTCACCCAACATGGACAGCCTCATTGCGCTGGGAGCCTCCGCAGCCATCGGCTACGGCATTTTTGCCATGTACCGTATCAGCTATGGGCTGGGACATGGAAATATGGCAGTGGTGGAGCAGTATTCCCATGATTTATACTTTGAGTCGGCGGGGATGATTCTCACTCTGATAACCGTAGGCAAATATCTGGAAAACCGTTCCAAGGGAAAGACAAGCGAGGCTATCAAAAAGCTGATGGATTTATCCCCAAAACTGGCTATTGTGGTGGACGAGGAAGGTCATGAGCGGGAAATTCCAACGGAAGACTTGCAGAGCGGAGACATTTTCCTTGTGAAGCCGGGCAGTCTGGTGCCTGCGGACGGAACCGTGCTGGAGGGAACCTCAAGTGTGGACGAGGCTGCTATTACCGGGGAGAGCATTCCTGTGGAAAAACAGAGTGGCGACAAGGTAATCTCCGCCACGATGAATAAGGCGGGCTTTTTAAAATGCAGGGCAGACCGTGTGGGAGAGGACACCACCCTGTCACAGATTATCCGTCTGGTGGAGGAGGCAGGAGGCAGCAAAGCGCCCATTGCACAGCTTGCGGATAAGGTAGCCGGGATATTTGTGCCGGTGGTTATCTGTATTGCATTGGTGACTCTGGCGGCATGGCTGCTTGCGGGAGCCGGGGCAGAGTTTGCCATCTCCTCTGCCATTGCGGTGCTGGTGATATCCTGCCCCTGTGCTCTCGGACTGGCAACTCCTGTGGCAATCATGGTGGGAACAGGCGTGGGAGCGAACCACGGTATTTTGATTAAATCCGGGGAGGCATTGCAGCGTACCAAGGAAATTGATACGGTGGTTTTGGATAAGACGGGAACCATCACTTCGGGAAACCTGTGCGTCATGGGCACAGGTTGCAATGTGCAGGACATGTCGCTGGAGACTATGGTGCAGATTGCCGCTGCCTTGGAGAAAAAGAGCGAGCATCCTTTGGCGGAGGCTGTTGTGGAATACGCAGAGCGAGAGAAACTGGACATTCCGGAAATCCGGGATTTCAAGGCGGTGTTCGGCAGAGGTGTGGAGGGTGTGCTGGCGGAGGATATTGTGCCCCGCCCTGTGATACAGCCTGTCGACGGCCCCACTTCCGTGTTTGTGGCGGGGAAAAAGGAGGACGGCACGAAGGTCGTGAAGTCCTTCAGCGTTTCAGAGAGAAAACTTTGGGACAGAGAGGAAGCCGGAGCGAAGGCGGGTACCCGGTATTTTGTGGGTAACCGGGCATACCTGGAGGAAAACGGCATTGCGCTTGAACCCATGGTGGCACAGAGCTTGGAAAAAATCGCAGAAGAGGGCATGACCCTGCTGCTTGTGGCGGAGGAGGGAAGATTTCTGGGCAGCATCCAGGTGGCGGATGAAATCAAATCCGGTTCCTATCTTGCAGTTCAAAAATTTAAACAGATGGGAATTCGCGTTGTGATGCTTACCGGGGATAACCGAAAGACCGCAGAGGCTGTCAGACAGCAGTTGGGCATTGAAGAAGTGGTGGCGGAGGTACTGCCTCAGGACAAGGAAAGGAAAATCAGCGAGCTGAAAGCGGCGGGCAGAAAGGTCGCAATGATTGGGGACGGCATCAATGATGCGCCCGCGCTGGCAGCGGCGGATGTGGGCATGGCAATCGGAGCCGGAACGGACATCGCCATAGAGAGCGCAGACATTGTTCTGATGAAGAGTGATCTGCGGGACGCGGTGACCGCAGTGCGCTTAAGCCGGGAGGTCATCCGCAATATCAAGCAGAACCTATTCTGGGCCTTTTTTTACAATGCCATCGGTATCCCCCTGGCAGCAGGAGTGTGGTATCCCATTCTTCATCTGCGGCTGAGTCCTATGTTCGGTGCGGCTGCCATGAGTTTAAGCAGCATCTTTGTGGTAGGCAACGCCCTGCGGCTGAGAGGCTTCAAGAGCGGATTCAAGGCGGTGGTGAAGCGGAGAACGGAGACACGGGAAGCAGCAGAAGGTGCAAGGGAAGAAAGAGAGGAAAAGAAAATGACAAAGGTGATGACAATTGAAGGAATGATGTGCGGGCACTGCACCGGCAGAGTACAGAAAGCTTTGGAGGCCGTTGAGGGCGTAAGCACAGTGAACATGAATCTGGAGGCAAAGACAGCGACTGTGGAACTGTCGGCAGAGGTCAGTGACGATGCCCTGACTGCCGCTGTCACCGAGGCGGGGTACGAGGTGAAAAATATAGTTTAAGATTTCTTTAGAATTATTGAGTTGTCAGAAAAAATATGGTACGTTTATGAAGTAAACTGCAAAGAATAAGACGTGCCGGAATATTACAGAAGAAAAGCCGCAGACATAGCTTACGGCACGGGATAGGAGAACAGATGAAAAACAGACTGTATTATGTACTATTCCTGCTGTATGCCATGGTTGTGGCTTTTGTTTTGTATGTGAACGGCGTGTTTACGGGAGAACAGACCTCCTTTGTAAATCTCGCCATAAATTTGGGCTTTCTTGCCGTCATTGGTATACTGTTTATTATATCTTTTATCAGCTTCGGCAGATTGAACCGGGTAACCGACGAACTGACGGATTTTTCCCTGAAACTGCAGAAGGAATACAGGGATGGGGGCGGCAAGAATCTCTGGGCCAACTATCGGGACCGCAAGGATGTCTTTGAAAATGACGAGTTGAGGGCTTCCTTCAACAAATACCGCATGCGTGTGAAAAGCCACAGTACCAGGCGCGGTGTGGTAGCTTCCTGCGAGTTGGAGGAATATATCAATGAGAACTTGCTTGACAGAGTGGGCATGAATTTCTTTAACTCCGGCATTTCCGGAACCATGACGGGACTGGGAATTCTGGGAACCTTTCTGGGACTTTCCATGGGATTGGGGTCTTTCAACGGAGATGACATCTATACCATTTCGGACAATGTGGGGCCTCTGCTTTCCGGCATGAAGGTAGCATTTCATACTTCAGTGTACGGTATTCTTTTCTCACTGGTGTTCAACTTTGTGTACCGCAGTATCATGTCCGATGCCTATGATAAGCTGGAGAATTTCCTAAATGTGTTTCGCCAGACGGCTCAGCCCGTAGCGGCGAAGGAGGATGAAAACTCTGCGGCGATGGTGGTATATCAGGCAGGTATGTCCAATGCGCTGAAACAGATGCTTGATTTGATGAAGGGAAATGCCCTGGAACAGACTGCAGCGGTGGAGCGGATTGTGGACAAGTTCAGCGACAGGATGCAGGTAAGTCTCGGCGCGGACTTTCAGAAGCTGGGAAATACCTTAAAGTCGGCGGGAGATGCCCAGATTGTCAGTGCGGAGAATGCCAAAGAGCTGATCGAGGCTGTGACGGCGCTGGTGGAGGTAAACCGCAATGTACAGTCAGCCCTTGCAGAGGTTATGGAAAGGCAGGAAAAGTTTGCGGGGGAATTGAGGGAACAGAAAGAGAGGCTGTCGAAGGCCTGCGATGAGATGAGCGATGAAATCAGCAATCAGCTGTATGCTTTTGACCGGATGAGGAGCCTGTATGAAGAATAAACAGAGGAACAGGGAGGCTTTTTCTGAACACAGTTACTGGCAGTCTTACTCTGACATGATGGCGGCGCTGCTGCTGATTTTTGTTCTGATTATAGCCATAACCCTTGCAATTTACAAACAGAAGACCACCGACCTGGATAATACCAGACTGGAACTGAGTGCAGCTCAGACAAAGCTCAACTCTGCCATAGCGGATTTGGAGAATTCCAAGATAGAGATAGAAAAGTCCAATGAGGAACTGGCAGCATCTCTGGCAGAACTGCAGGTGGCCTATGCCCAGGCGGCATTGACCCAGGAGGAACTGAACAATGCTTATCTGGAGATTGAAAACGCCAGACAGGAACTGACCACCACCAAGAATGAACTGCAGGATATTGTGGGAATCCGGACAGACATTATCGGAGCTCTGCAGGATACCTTTGATAATTCCAGCATGAAGGTAGATGCTCAGACAGGTTCCATCACCTTTTCTTCGGATGTGCTGTTCAGCTACAACAGTTCCACTCTTACCGCAGACAGTAAGGAAAGCTTGAAGGAGATTATTCCAAAGTACCTGGATGTACTGTTGCAGGAACGCTTCAGGGATTATATTGCTGAAATTATCATTGAGGGTCACACGGACACCCACGGCAGCTATAAACTTAATATGGATTTGTCCTACGACAGAGCAAGAGCAGTGGCAAATTTCTGCCTGGATACACAAAACGGTCTCAGCGAGACGAAGATAGAGCAGCTGCAGCAGCTGCTGACCGTCAACGGCAAGTCCTTCAGTATGCCCATTTACAAAAAAAGGGCGGACGGCAGTGATACCTCGGAGGTTGATATGGCGGCTTCCCGCCGTGTGGAAATCAAATTCCGCCTGAAGGAAGACGAAATGATTGAAAAAATAGCGGCAATTTTGGAGCAGGAGTAAAAAATCCGGTATGTTTCATAAAAACTTTATACTTTCCTTCTTGATTTTTGCCCGAATAGTGTTATATTACTTATAGAACAAGGAAACAATGTAAGGCAAATAGGAGGTAAAGCATATGAATATTCAAAAATTTACCCAAAAGTCCATGCAGGCTGTGGAAGGCTGCGAGAGATTGGCCTACGAGTACGGCAATCAGGAGATTGAGCAGGAGCATCTGCTGTACAGTCTGCTGACTCTGGAGGACAGCCTGATTCTGAAATTGATAGAGAAGATGGAAATTCAGAAGGAGCACTTTGTAAACCGTGCGGAACAGGCATTGGCAAAGCGCACCAAGGTTCAGGGCGGCAAGGTTTATGTGGGAGAACAGCTGAATAAGGTGCTCATATCCGCAGAGGATGAGGCAAAGCAGCTGGGGGACGAGTATGTGTCCGTAGAGCATCTCTTCCTGGCAATGATAAAGTATCCCAACCGGGAGATTGCACAGATATGGAAGGAGTACGGAATTACCCGTGAGCGCTTTTTACAGGCGCTTTCTACCGTGCGGGGCAATCAGCGTGTCACCAGCGACAATCCGGAGGCTACCTACGATACTCTGGAGAAGTATGGGCAGGATTTGGTGGAGAAGGCGAGAAACCAGAAGCTGGACCCGGTAATCGGCAGAGACAGTGAGATTCGTAATGTCATTCGGATTCTTTCCCGAAAGACTAAGAATAATCCTGTTCTCATCGGCGAACCCGGCGTGGGCAAGACCGCCGTTGTGGAAGGGCTGGCTCAGCGTATTGTCCGCGGTGATGTGCCTCAGGGGTTGAAGGACAAAAAGATTTTTGCTCTGGATATGGGTGCGCTGGTGGCAGGTGCCAAGTACAGGGGCGAGTTCGAGGAGCGTCTGAAGGCTGTGCTGGATGATGTAAAGAACAGCGACGGACAGATTATCCTTTTCATAGATGAGTTGCATACTATTGTCGGCGCCGGAAAGACCGACGGAGCGCTGGATGCAGGCAACATGCTGAAACCCATGCTGGCAAGAGGCGAGCTGCATTGTATCGGTGCCACAACCCTTGACGAATACAGACAGTATATTGAAAAGGACCC
>JAEDMI010000068.1 GCA_016303085.1 Acetatifactor sp. | reverse complement strand
AAAAGTCCGTCCCTACGCTTTGCAAGCAAGCTTGCACGCTTAAGAACGGACTTTTTTTGCATGGCTTATCAGTTATTCATATTCTGCGATGTCGTAAATCAGCCGTTCTGAGTCTTCCCAGCCCAGGCAGGGGTCGGTAATGGACTTCCCGTAGACACCTCCGCCTACCTTCTGGCAACCCTCTTCAATGTAGCTTTCAATCATAACACCCTTTACCAGGTTATGGATATCTGCATTCAGCTTGCGGCTGTGCATGACTTCCTTGACAATACGAATTTGTTGTGCGTACTGTTTCCCGGAGTTGGAATGGTTGGCATCAATGACACAGGCGGGATTCTTTAAATCCATTTTGCCATACATTTCCATAAGCAAATTCAAATCCTCGTAGTGGTAGTTGGGGATATTATTACCGTGTTTGTTGGTAGCACCGCGCAGGATGGTGTGGGCTAAATCGTTGCCGGTGGTGTTTACCTCCCAGCCTCTGTAGATAAAGGAGTGGGGGTGCTGAGCCGCATAAACGGAGTTCAGCATAACGGAGAGGTCACCGCTGGTAGGGTTTTTCATGCCCGCAGCCACGTCAAAGCCACTGACGGTAAGCCGGTGCTGCTGATCCTCCACGGAGCGGGCTCCGATTGCAACATAGGATAGGATATCGGACACATATCTCCAGTTTTCGGGATAGAGCATTTCGTCCGCTGCGGTTAGTCCTGTCTCGGCAATGGCACGGATGTGCATCTTTCTCATGGCGATAAGTCCCGCCAGAAAATCAGGTTTCTTCTCTGGGTCCGGCTGATGGACAATGCCCTTGTAACCTTCGCCGGTGGTTCTGGGCTTGTTGGTATAAATTCTGGGAATCAGAATCAGCTTATCCTTTACCTTTTCATTTACCTTTGCAAGGCGGGTCACATAATCACAGACTGACGTTTCGTTGTCTGCGGAACAGGGGCCGATGATGACCAGAAATTTGTTACTCTTTCCGGTGAGCACATCCCTGATTTCGGCATCACGCGCCTCCTTTATCTTTGCCAACTCCTCAGGAAGGGGAAGCTGCTCCCGAATCTCTGCGGGGGTTGGAAGTTTTTTCACAAATTCAAAACTCATGGTATTATGATAAAATCCTTTCCGGACCGGTTTGATACGGCCTGTTTGTATGTCGGATCACGTTTATTCATTTGACCGAACTGTAACCAAATATAGCACAATCGGGTAAATCCTGCAAGGGGCTTGACATAACTGAGGCATGGACATATAATCTAAATGAGAATGAATCTCAAAATAAATGAGCGTTTTTAAAAATCAATCATACATTATCTACATCAATAATTTTGCCTAGGGCAGAGAATCGGAGGCGCATATGATAGATATTATCATCATCACCGTAATTGCGATTGCGGTATTCTTTATTGTCAGGCATGAACTTCGCAGGCTTCGCAGAGGGCGATGCTGCGGAGACTGTGCCGGTTGCGGCAGCATCTGCAAAGACATTCCTGCGGAAAAAAAGCAGGAACAATAATACATTTACTGTGAAACATTTTTTATTTTTATCTTTCCGAAAAATGGGGAATATGCTATACTTGAAAAAGTGATAGTATTATCAGATGGGAAAAAGCTATGTCAGATGACAATAATCAGGCATCTGCCGCCAGACGGCAGAGGGTACAACGGCTGAAAAAGTGTATTATACTGATGTTTTTACTGGCGGTTACGGTGCCTTTTGTGCTCTGTATTATTCTGCTGGTCCGGGTGAACGGCATGAACAGGACGTTGGACAGTCTGACCTCGCAGATTGAAAAACTGAGCGATATGGTTCAGAAGCAGCAGGAACAGATGGATGATTTGGCTGCCGAAACTGTAGTGACGGGTCATGGCCTGTCTGCTTCCGGTGAAGCGGGCAGAGAGGCGGAGAAGCAGACAGCGGAAACCATTTCGGACAAAGCGGGAGAACAGGGAAAAGCAGAGGAAGAGCCGGAGGTTATTGCAGGCCATAAGGTATATCTGACCTTTGACGACGGTCCGAGTGCCTACACGGACGATATTTTGGATATTCTGGACAGCTACAATATCAAGGCTACTTTCTTTGTAGTGGGAAAAGAGACAGATTCAGCCAAAGAGGCATTGCAGGATATTGTGGCCAGAGGACATACGCTGGGAATGCATTCATACAGCCATAAATATTCCGAGATCTATCGTTCTCCGGAGGATTTTTCCGAAGATTTTGCGAAACTGCAGGATTATCTGTATGAGGTCACGGGTGTAAAGAGTGGCATATACCGGTTTCCCGGGGGAAGCTCCAACACGGTCAGCAAACTGGATATGTGCGTATTTGCGGATTATCTGGAGGAACAGGGGGTGCGTTTCTTCGATTGGAATATTTCCTCCGGCGATGGGGGAAAGGAACTTTTATCGGTGGAGACGTTGGTGGAAAACTGTACCGCGGATATTGAGAAGTACGAGACATCTGTCATACTGCTGCATGATTCTACTGCCAAGCGTACCACTGTGGAGGCGCTGCCGATTATCATTGAGAACATTTTGGCTATGGAGGATACCGTAATCCTTCCGATTGCGGATGATACTGAGCCGGTTCAACATATACATTAAGCCGAAATGGCCTAAAAACCAAAGAACGGAGGATTTATTTTACCATGGGTTTTTTCTCTGATTTAAAGGAAGACTTGTCACAGGCAGTCAATGAACTGATACCTGAGGACGAACAGATTAAGACCGGGGAGGAGCCGGAGGCAGCACCGGAAGTTTCCCTGGATGAAATGCTGAAAAATATTGACAACATTCAACTGCCGGAGGAGACACAGCAGGAGGCAGTTGAACTCTCAGCTTTGGAAGAGAGCACTGTTGAAGCCGAATTGTCCGTGGGTGCGGAGGAATCTGAGGTTTCCGAGGACACCGCAGGCACGGAAGAACTGAACGAAGAAATTCAGGAAACCGAAGCTGAGGATGCGGAGATGGAAAAAATGCTGGCAAAGATGCTGGAGGAGAGCCCTGTCAGCGAACAGCCCGAAGTACCGGAAGAGAGAGAAGAGAGCAAAGGAGCGGCAAGAAATATGGAAATCGGAATGAGCAGAGAAGCAGCGGATGAGACATCTGTTATCACAGGCGGTATGACAATCACGGGAGACATTGTATCGGAGGGCTCCATCGATGTAATCGGTACCGTGAACGGTAATATTGATGCGTTGGGCAAGCTGAATATTACAGGACATATCAATGGAAACTCCAAGGCAGCCGAGATTTATGCAGAGAGTGCAAAAATCAACGGTGAGATTATCAGTGAGGGCGCTATCAAGGTCGGTGCAAGCTCCGTTATCATCGGTAATATCACTGCCACCAGCGCAGCCATTGCCGGAGCCGTGAAGGGTGATATTGATGTACGTGGTCCCGTTATTCTGGATGCCTCCGCAATTGTCATGGGAAATATTAAGTCAAAGTCTGTGCAGATAAACAACGGTGCGGTTATCGAAGGTATGTGCTCTCAGTGCTATGCCGAAGTCAGCCCTACCTCTTTCTTTGATGAGTATAAGCCCGAAGGAGTTAAGACCAAGTCCAAATAAGGAGAGCCGAACATGCGTAGAATATTATTAAAGCTCAGTGGAGAAGCACTTGCGGGGGAAAAAAAGACCGGTTTTGACGAGGAGACCGTCAGAAAAGTGGCTTTACAGGTAAAACAGCTGACGGATGACGGGATTCAGGTGGGAATTGTCACCGGCGGCGGCAACTTCTGGAGAGGCAGAACCAGCGAGAATATAGACCGAACCAAGGCAGACCAGATTGGAATGCTGGCTACGGTTATGAACTGTATTTATGTGTCTGAAATTTTTCGATCTGTAGGAATGAAAACCAGTATTCTGACCCCCTTTGAGTGCGGGGCATTTACAAAGCTTTTCTCGAAAGACCGTGCCAATAAATACTTTGAGCAGGGGCAGGTGGTTTTCTTTGCGGGAGGTACGGGACACCCTTATTTCTCCACGGATACCGGAGTGGTGTTGCGCGCCATAGAGGTGGAGGCAGAGGTGATTCTGTTGGCAAAGTCCATCGACGGAGTGTACGATGATGATCCCAGCAAAAATCCCGCAGCAAAGAAGTATGACGAGGTGACTATCGACGAAGTAATCGCCAAGAATCTTCAGGTGGTAGATATGACAGCTTCCATTTTGGCGAGGGACAACAAGATGCCTATGTGGGTGTTTGGGCTGAACGAAGAGAACAGTATCGTCAATACCGTAAAGGGCAAATTTAACGGAACCAAGGTATTAGTGTAAAGAATCATGTATGTAAGTATATCTATAAAGGGAGGAAACAGATATGGATTCCAGATTACAGCAATACGAAGATAAAATGAAGAAGGCCTATGAATTCCTGGAAGCCGACTATGCGGCAATCCGTGCGGGACGTGCAAATCCTCATGTCCTTGATAAGTTGAGGGTGGATTACTACGGAACCCCCACCCCCATTCAGCAGGTGGGCAATGTGACAGTGCCTGAGGCGCGCATTATCCAGATTGCACCATGGGAGAAGTCCCTGCTCAAGGAGATTGAGAAGGCGATTCTAACCTCCGACATTGGCATCAATCCTACCAACGATGGCAGCGTAATCCGTTTGGTGTTCCCCGAGCTGACCGAGGAGCGGAGAAAAGATTTGGTTAAGGATGTAAAGAAAAAGGCTGAGGACGGCAAGGTAGCAATCCGAAACATCAGAAGGGACGGAAATGATTCCCTGAAGAAGCTGGGTAAGACCGAAATCTCAGAGGATGAAATCAAGCAGCTTGAGGATCAGCTGCAGAAGCTCACCGATAAGTTTATCAAGGATATTGATGCTTTGATGGAGGTTAAGTCCAAGGAAATTATGACAGTTTAGTGACTGTGCGATATATGGCGGGGGAGTGGAGAAGCGATATTTCCGCTCCCTCTTTGCGCGAAAAGGCGAAAGGAATTGTATCGATGGGCGAGGAGATGAAGATGCCACGTCATGTGGCAATTATTCTGGACGGAAACGGAAGATGGGCAAAAGCTAAGGGCATGCCCCGCAACTACGGACATGTGCAGGGGGCGAAGACGGTGGAGGTCATCTGTGAGGAGGCCTACAGGATGGGTATCCAATACCTGACGGTGTATGCTTTCTCCACGGAGAACTGGAACAGACCCCGGGATGAAGTGGATGCTCTGATGAAGCTGCTTCGGAATTACATGAAAACCTGTCTGCAGACGGCAAAGAAAAACCGTATGTGTGTCCGTGTCCTGGGGGAAAAGTCCAGATTGGACGAGGATATACGCACCAGAATTCAGGAGTTGGAGGAGTCCACAAAGGATAATGACGGACTGCATTTCCAGATTGCCATCAATTACGGCGGCAGAGATGAGATTGTCCGTGCAGTGCGTAAGCTGGCAACAAAGGTGGAAACGGGAGAGATAAAGCCCGGCGATATCAATGAAACGATGCTTGCGGAATCACTGGATACAGCGGGTGTGCCGGAGCCGGATTTGCTGATTCGTACCTGCAACGAGCAGAGAATATCCAATTTCCTGTTGTGGCAGCTGGCATACACGGAATTTTATTTTACCCCTGTACCCTGGCCGGATTTTACAAAGGAAGAATTGATAAAAGCCGTGGAGGCATATAATCATAGAGACAGAAGATACGGCGGATTAAAGGAGGAGTAGGTTATATGTTTCGAACCAGACTTTTGAGCGGTATTGTGTTGATTGTCATTGCATTTGCCGCATTTTTTATAGGTGCACCTTTCCTTCCTTTGCTGCTGTTTTTCATCTCTGCAGTGGGATACAGGGAGCTTGTGAAGGCTCTGGGTGTCTCGGCGGAGAATCAGAAGAATAAATTCAGCGCACCGGAAATTGTGGGGTATGTGGGAATTACAATTTATTACCTGATTGTTCTGCTCACTGATCTGGGCTGCATGGAAAAAAATATCTTATATTTGATGGCATGCATTATCGGACTGTTTGTGGCGGAGCTCTTTGTGTATGTGCTGACTTTTCCCAAATATCAGGCGGAACAGATTGCATTTGCAGTGTTTTCCTTTCTCTATGCGCCGGTTATGCTGTCCTTTATCGATTTTATCCGCATGGGTGAAAACGGAATCTATATGGTATGGTTTATCCTGATTTGTTCATGGGGCAGTGATACCTGCGCATATTGTGTGGGAAAGCTGTTCGGAAAAAAGAAAATATTCCCGATATTAAGCCCCAAAAAGTCATTGGAGGGATGTATCGGAGGTGTGCTCGGAGCAGCGTTGATAGGTGTTTTATACGGCTGGTTTGTGATGGTAAGAAAACCTGAAGACTTAGGATTTATAGCGTTGATCTGTGCTCTGGGCGCAGTGGTGAGTATGGTGGGTGACCTGGCAGCGTCGGCAATCAAACGGAACAGGGGGATAAAAGACTATGGCAAGCTGATTCCGGGGCACGGCGGTATCATGGACCGATTTGACAGCGTCATTGTCACAGCTCCCCTGATATACTTTTTGTCCATTATCCTGTATTCAGTTTAAGTATTAAGAAGGAATGCATATGAAGAAAATAGCAATCTTAGGTTCTACCGGTTCTATCGGCACCCAGACTCTGGACGTGGTGCGCAGTAATCCCGATTTGAAGGTAGTTGCCCTTGCAGCGGGAAGCAGCGTGGAAAAAATGGAGGAACAGATTCGTGAGTTCCGTCCCATAATTGCGGGAATGTGGTCAGAGGAAGCTGCGAAAGATTTGCGGGACAGAGTGACGGACCTGAACGTGAAAATTGTCTCGGGGATGGAAGGGCTTCTGGAAATCGCGGTGCTGGAGGAGAGTCAGGTATTAGTCACCGCCATTGTGGGAATGATTGGTATCAGACCTACCATTGCGGCCATCCGCGCCGGAAAGGATATCGCCCTGGCAAATAAAGAGACATTGGTGACGGCGGGGCATATCATTATGCCTTTGGCAAAGGAGTGCGGTGTGTCCATTTTGCCTGTGGACAGTGAGCACAGTGCCATTTTTCAGTCCCTGAATGGGGAGCCTGCCGATAGAATTGAGAAAATTCTGTTGACTGCGTCCGGCGGTCCCTTCAGAGGGAAAACAAGGGAACAGCTGGCTGATATACGGGTGGAGGATGCATTGAAGCATCCAAACTGGTCCATGGGACGGAAGATTACCATTGATTCCTCCACACTTGTGAACAAAGGTTTGGAGGTCATGGAGGCAAAGTGGCTGTTCGGCGTGGACCTTGACAGAATACAGGTAGTAGTGCACCCGCAGAGTATTATCCACTCAGCAGTGCAGTTTGTGGACGGGGCGATTATGGCCCAGATGGGGACACCCGATATGAAGCTTCCCATACAGTATGCCCTGTTTTATCCTGACAGAAGACCAATGCAGGGAAAGCGGGTGGATTTTTTTGAATTGGGAAGCATTACCTTTGAAAAGCCGGATACGGAAACCTTTACAGGACTGGCGCTGGCTTACCGGGCAGCTACTCTTGGAGGAAGTATGCCTACAGTGTACAATGCGGCGAATGAAAAGGCGGTAGCTCTCTTCCTGGAGCGGAAGCTTGGCTATCTGCAAATTCCTGAGTTAATCGGTGATGCCATGGAGCATCACCGCCTGATTGAAAACCCGGGTGTGGATGATATTTTGGCCGCCGAGGCAGAAACCTATGAATATATTACGGGAAGGATTAAGCTGTAAATGATGACATTAATTTTGTTTATTATTATCTTCGGGGCTGTGGTTATAGCCCATGAATTCGGCCATTTTCTGATTGCCAAGGCAAACGGAATCCATGTGGTGGAATTCGCAGTGGGAATGGGTCCCAACATTTTTTCGTTCAAAAAGGGAGGAACAAAGTATTCCCTGAAACTTTTTCCCATCGGCGGAGCATGTATGTTTGAGGGAGAAGACGGAGTGGCGGAGAAGGATGAGGCGTCCGGTGAGGTGAAAGAACCGGGGTCGGGTTCCTTCCTGAAGGCGAAGGTCTGGAGCAGGATTGCGACGGTGGTCGCCGGTCCCTTCTTTAATTTCATATTGGCATTTGTCATTGCATTTATCATGGTGAATATGACCGGAATTATAGCTATTCGTGATCCCATCGCTTCCCAGGTGATAGCATCGAGCGGAGCAGAAGCGGCCGGACTGCAGGACGGTGACCGAATCATCTCCCTGAACGGAGAGAGAATAAGGCTGTATCAGGAGATATCTCTGTTTATGCAGGCATCCTATCGTGGCGGCGACGTGGAGGTGGTGTATGAGCGAGACGGAAAGCGCTATGAGACTGTGCTGACGCCGCAGTATGACCAGGAATACGGCTATTATCTTTTGGGAATTACCAACGCGGAGTTTGTGGAGCCCAAGGGTGTGGAAACCCTAAAATATGCCTGGTATGAGATGCGTTTTTCCGTTAAGAGTACTTACAAAAGTCTCGGGATGCTTTTCAGCGGGCGTGTATCCAGACAGGATGTGGCCGGACCGGTGGGAATAGCCGTAAATGTGGTGGGTGCCACCTATGAGGCTGCCAAGGATTACGGCTGGCAGAGCGTGCTTTTGAGTATGCTGAATATTACATTGCTGTTGTCGGTAAATCTGGGCATTTTGAATCTGTTGCCCATTCCCGCATTAGACGGCGGAAGGCTGGTATTTTTGCTGATAGAAGTAATTCGCGGTAAGCCCGTTCCTCCCGAAAAGGAAGGTATGGTACACTTTATCGGTCTGGTGTTCTTTATGGTTTTGATGGTATTCGTTTTCTTTAATGACTTGGCTAATATCTTTATGAAATAGAACCTTAAATTCAACGTTTATTCTGACAGGTATCCATATGAAATATTTGACAACTTATATTATGCAGCCGGAGGAGGAAGGACTCTCCCTCCTGCTGCAGCAGTATTCATGCCGGGGAATTCCGGTGTGTTTTGCATGTCTTTGTACGTGCGAGAGAGGAAACAAGGAGGCAGGCCGGAAGATCACCGGGCAGCTTTTAGACTGGTGCCGCCATTTCCCATGGCATAAGGCGGTACGCAGACCGGAAAAATGGATGGCGAGAGCGGAGGAAGAACTGGGAGAAAAAACGGAAAAGTGCCTGAAACAGATAAGATACGCAGGTGAGCATAGGTGGTCAGGCGAAGTGAAATGGAAGATTATCTTGTGTATAGGAGAGGAAATTCTCATTTTGGGAAACGGGCAGGCGGTTTATCTTCTTTCCATGTCGCTGGGCAGAGGAAGTGTGAGGAGGCTAAGCGGCGGTTTCAGAGGGATTTCGGAACCGGGAGCGGGTATGTTACTGACTACGGAAGGAGCGGTGTGCCCTGCCGAAGAGAAGGAATTGGGGGAAGTACTGCGGCTGTCTGAACTTGAGAAGGAAGAACAGGCGGACAGACATCTCAGGGAATTTGCGAAGGAATCTGCGGAAAAAATTCGCGCGGCAATTATGCTGCTGGCAAAGGAGGATGACTATGAATGACAGGATTGCCGGCGGTAAATACAAGCTGATACATTTTCTGGGAAGGGGAGCTTTCGCGGAGGTATATCTGGCGGTAAATACAGAGGGAAAGCATTTTGCCTGCAAAATAGGACAAAAAGGTGCTTCTCTGAAGCGGGAGGCAGATTTTCAGAGAACGGTCTGTCATCCGTTGTTTCCCGCAGTGGCGGATGCCGGGCGGGAGAACGGAAGGGAATGGATTTTGATGGAGTATGTGCGAGGGGAGAATCTGGAGGAACTAATCAGGAAAAATGGCTTTTTTTCGCCGGGAGAAACGGCGGAAATCGGGAAAAAACTGGCGGAAGGTTTAGGATATCTCCACGAGAGACGTCCTTCTCTGTTGTTTCGGGATATTAAGCCCGCCAATGTGATGCTGGGGATGGACGGCGGAGTAAAGCTGGTTGATTTCGGCTGTGTCTGCCATGCGGGAGAGAACTCCGGCATTGCCGGAACTGTCGGATTTGGCGCACCGGAGCAGTTTGAACCGGGCGCCGGAGTGGGACCGGCTGCCGATATATATGGCCTGGGGAAAACACTGCAGGCAATCTCCGGCGGAATATGTGAGAAACATTTGTGTGAAGTGATCCGCAGCTGCATCAGGGAGAGCCCGGGGGAACGTCTGCCGGACATGAGATGGGCAGCGGATTTGCTTGCATTATGTGGTGGGGAGGGCCGGCAGGGGAAATTCAGCGGTGTACAGAAAGCTGTTCTGCGCAGAGAAATCCAGATTAAAAAAAATATTTGGAGATAGTATGACAAAAAGGCTTGAGTTTTGCCACAGACCCTAGTATACTGAAAGTAGAGTGCTTGTGTGCACGAGCACAATAAGGATATAAACCTAAAGAAAAGGAGATTATTGTTATGCGTTTTTTCATTGATACCGCAAAGGTAGAGGACATTAAGAAGGCAAATGACATGGGTGTTATTTGTGGCGTTACCACCAACCCCTCCCTGATTGCAAAGGAGGGCAGAGTATTTGAGGAGGTTATTGCTGAGATTGCTTCCATCGTTGACGGACCTATCAGCGGTGAGGTAAAGGCTACCACCGTGGATGCAGAGGGCATGATTAAAGAAGGCCGTGAGATTGCAAAGATTCATCCCAACATGGTTGTTAAAATTCCTATGACCGTTGAAGGGCTGAAGGCTTGTAAGGTTCTTTCTTCCGAGGGAATCAAGACAAATGTAACCCTGATTTTCAGTGCAAACCAGGCACTTCTGGCAGCACGTGCAGGAGCTACATATGTATCTCCTTTTCTGGGACGTCTGGATGACATCAGTCAGAGAGGCGTTGATTTGATTCGTGAGATTTCCGATATTTTTGCAGTGACCGATCTGGATACCCAGATTATTGCAGCAAGTGTCCGCAATCCCATCCATGTAACGGACTGCGCACTGGCAGGTGCTGATATCGCAACCGTTCCTTACTCCGTAATTGAGCAGATGGTAAAGCATCCTTTGACCGATGCGGGAATTGCTAAGTTCCAGGCTGATTACAAAGCTGTATTCGGAGAATAATTCAGATTAAGAAAAAGAAACGGGGCTTTTGCCCCTGTGCTAATAAGGAAGTAATTTAGAAGTGATGGTGTAACCTCAGAAATGAGGTTACACCGTTTCTTTATATACCCGGATATGGCTTCGGACAGATTGCTAAAGTAATCAACAAAGACCGTACTGCCATTGCAAAAGAAATTAATAGGCATTGTAGCTTTTTCCCCCTTAAACCGAGCAATACCGTGATTTAAACCGAGCAATACCGTGATTTGAGATGGAAATTTTATGCTTTTTATGAAATAATAAATTGTATAATTGTATTTCAATTCTATTTTGAGATATGCTTTATGGCTGTAAGTTATAAAAGCTTTGGGAACTGTTGAT
>JAEDMI010000067.1 GCA_016303085.1 Acetatifactor sp. | reverse complement strand
AGAACGGTAGAGATTCCGAATCCAAGAGATTAGGTGCGAAGAGAGCTGACGGACAGTTCGTAAAGGCTGGAAACATTCTTTACAGACAGCGCGGAACCAAGATTCATCCCGGCGTAAATGTAGGCATCGGCGGAGACGATACCCTGTTTGCCCTGGTTGATGGTGTTCTTCGTTTCGAGAGAAAGGGAAGAGACAAGAAGCAGGCTTCTGTTTACCCTGTAGAACAGTAATCCGAGTTCAGAGGACTTCAGACCTAAGGGTTTGAAGTCCTTTTCATATCAGAAAGAGGTATTGTTATGTTTGCAGACAGAGCCAGAATTTTTGTCAGAAGCGGCAAAGGAGGAGACGGTCATGTCTCTTTTCGGCGCGAAAAGTATGTTCCCGCAGGCGGTCCGGACGGTGGAGACGGAGGTCGTGGCGGAGATGTGATATTTGAGGTTGACGAAGGATTAAACACCCTGATTGATTTCAGAAATGTTCGAAAGTATAAAGCTGAGGACGGCGAACCCGGAGGAAAAAAGAATTGCCGGGGCAAGGACGGTCAGGATATTATCATAAAAGTTCCCCAGGGAACTGTCATAAAGGAAGCGGAAAGCGGAAAAGTCATTGTAGACATGTCCGGTGAAAACCGAAAAGTTGTATTATTGCAGGGCGGAAAGGGCGGAAACGGTAACCAACATTATGCAACCAGTACCATGCAGGCACCGAAATATGCCCAGCCCGGGCAGCCCGCAAAGGAGCTTGAACTTTTATTGGAACTGAAGATGATTGCAGATGTGGGGCTGGTAGGATTCCCCAATGTGGGCAAGTCTACATTTTTGTCCAGAGTGACTAACGCAAGACCTAAAATTGCAAATTACCATTTTACCACCTTAAATCCAAATTTAGGTGTAGTGGATTTGGAAGGAACAAAGGGTTTCGTTATTGCAGATATCCCGGGGCTGATTGAGGGCGCATCAGAAGGAGTAGGCTTAGGACATGAATTTCTGCGCCATATTGAGCGAACCAAGGTGATTATTCATATTGTTGATGCCGCAGGTACCGAGGGGCGTGACCCCGTAGCGGATATCTATGCCATCAACAAAGAATTGGAAGCCTATAACCCCGATATTGCAAAAAGACCACAGGTCATTGCAGCAAATAAAATTGATGCCATATATGACACGGAAAACAGCCCTGTGGAGGCAATAAAAAAAGAGTTTGAGCCTATGGGAATTGCGGTTTATCCAATATCGGCAGTCAGCGGTCAGGGGGTAAAGGAGCTCCTTTACCATGTCAATGAAATGCTGGAGGAAATCAGTGAAGAGGTCACTGTTTTTGAACAGGAGTACTTTCCTGAGCTTGCTGCCTTTCAGGATTCCGATGAACCTTACACTGTCTCTTATGATGAGGAAGAACAGGAGTATGTGGTGGAAGGTCCCAGAATCGAGAAGATGCTGGGTTACACTAATCTGGAAAGCGAAAAGGGCTTTACCTTCTTCCAGAATTTCCTGAAAGAAACGGGAATTTTGGAACAGCTGGAGGAACTTGGAATTCAGGACGGAGATACCGTGCGTATGTACGGCCTTTCCTTCGATTATTATAAGTAATAAAGCGGTCGCATAGATGAGCACATTTTATACAGGAGAGAATCATCATGACAAGTAAACAAAGAGCTTATTTGAAAAGCCTTGCAAGTAATCTTGACCCGATTTTTCAGGTAGGGAAGTCAAGCCTGACCCCGGAACTGACAGAGGCAATAGGGGAATCTTTTAACAAAAATGAACTGATAAAAGTTGCTGTTTTAAAAAACTGTATGGATGACCCGAGAGAAATTGCACAGATGGTTGCTGAGAGAACTCATTCCCAGGTGGTTCAGGTCATCGGTAAGAAATTTGTGCTCTATAAGCCTGACAAGGATAAGCCTAAAATTGAGCTGCCGAAATAAGGACTTACGGAGAGTTGGCTATGCGGAAAATAGGTATCATGGGCGGAACCTTTAATCCCATTCACATAGGGCATCTCATGCTCTCAGAATGGGCAATGGATGCTGTCGGGTTGGATGAGATATGGATAATTCCAGCGGGACAGCCCTATAAGAAAGCGGAAGAAACTATTCTTCCGGGGCAAGAGCGGCTGCATATGGCTGAACTGGCTGTCAGGGAGAACAAGAGAATAAGCTGTCTGGATTTAGAAATTGAGCGGAAAGGGTATACTTATACTTATGAGACACTGGAGGAACTGAAAAGCAGGTTCCCAGACGCAGAGTTTTACTTTATCCTGGGAGCTGATTGCCTTTTTTCTCTGGAAGAATGGAGAAAACCTGAAAGAATTTTGAAAAATTGTACCCTGATAGCCGCAGTGAGAAATGATACCACCATGGAGGAAATGGAAGAGAAGCGGAATGAACTGATGCGTAGATTCGGCGGCAATGTCATATTGCTTCCTTTTGCGCGTATGTCAATCTCTTCCTCCGAAATAAGAAAGCGTGTTGCAGAGGGGAAAAGTATTCGCTATATGGTGCCCGATGCTGTAAAAGATTATATAGAGGAAAAGGGTTTTTATCGTGGATAAGGCAAAGGAAATGAGAAAGCTCAGAAAGAAGATTGAGAAGGTGCAGGATGCAAAAAGATTCGAGCATACTCTCGGTGTGGAATATACTGCCGCAGCACTTGCCATGTGTCACGGCGCATCCGTGGAAGATGCCCGTCTGGCGGGACTTCTACATGACTGCGCAAAGTGTTTTTCTGATGAGAAGAGGTTGTCTGTCTGTGAAAAAAAGAATATTCCCATAACGGAAATCGAAGGGCGAAATCCGTTTTTGCTACATGCAAAGGTGGGAGCTTTTCTCGCAAAAGAGAAGTACGGTGTGGAGAACCGGGATGTTTTGAACGCCATACTTTATCATACCACCGGACGCGAAGGCATGAGCCTGCTGGAAAAAATTATTTTTGTGGCAGACTATATTGAGCCGGGAAGGAAACAAGCGCCTAATCTTCCGGAAATCAGACGGCTTGCATTTCAAGATTTAGATAAAGCCTTGCTCTGGATTTTGGAGGATACTTTGAAATATTTAAAAAGAAGCGGCGGAGAGACAGACCCGATGACTGAATTAACCTGGCGCTATTATAAAAAAGATACGGAATGAAAAAAGGAGGGCATATGGAGAACAGCAAATCACTTGAAATGGCAAAACTGGCAATCGATGCACTGGAGGACAAGAAAGCAGAAGATATTCGTGTCATTGACATCAGCGAGGTGTCTGTGATTGCCGATTATTTTATCATCGCCGGGGGAAGCAATCGCAGTCAGATCCAGGCGCTTTGTGATAATGTGGAGGAAAAACTGGGAAGAGCAGGTACTCCTGCAAAGCAAATTGAGGGCTATGATACCGCAAACTGGATACTTCTGGATTTCGGAGATATCATTGTCCATATTTTTGACAAGGAAAACAGACTTCTCTACGAATTGGAACGAATCTGGAGAGACGGTAAACAGATTGAACTGAGCGATATGAAATAAAAACCTAAGAAAGCAAGGAAGCCCCAACACTTACTGTTGGGACTT
Organism: Acetatifactor sp.; assembly: GCA_016303085.1. Lineage (GTDB taxonomy): Bacteria > Bacillota > Clostridia > Lachnospirales > Lachnospiraceae > Acetatifactor. Next base: position 7,840 of record JAEDMI010000067.1, on the reverse strand, counting down.
CCTTTTTTTCAGGCGTTTTCGTCGCGACTGCCCAGATGCATGTAGAAGCTGATGAGATAAAGTCCGCAGATACCTACAATTGCATAAATAATTCTGGAAAGCCATGACATATCTCCGAAGATAAAGGCTACCAGGTCAAAGCGGAAAATACCAATCAGCAACCAGTTGATTGCACCAATGATGACAAGGGTAAGGGCAGTACCGTCCAAATATTTATTTCCCATAGCTACCTCACATTCTGCACGATTTTAGGAACCGGCGATATTACTATCTGTAAATTCTTGATTTTTATTCACATTTTATAGAAATATTTTATTTATTTGTTGACAAAAAAATGGGGGTAGCGTATGATGGAAAAATGATAATTATACTTGTATACAATTATCACGCGGTACATATTAGGTATCTAAGGAGGAGATTTTATGAAGAAATTAAACAAAGTAGTTAGTGTAGTTGTAGCTTCCGCAATGGTAATGGCTATGGCAGGCTGCGGCTCCGATGCAAACAGCGGTTCCGCTGACGCTTACAAGATTGGCGGAATCGGGCCTCTTACCGGAGACGGAGCCGCATATGGACTTGCAGTCCAGAATGCAGCACAGTTGGCTGTAGATGAGATTAATGCAGCAGGCGGAGTAAACGGTTATAAGTTGGAGTTAAATTTCCAGGATGACGAGCTGGATGCAGAAAAGTCTGTCAATGCGTATAATACATTAAAGGACTGGGGAGCACAGATTATTTTGGGTTCCGTAACCAGTGGTTGCTGTATCGCGGTAACCGACAAGACAAAAGAGGATAATATGTTCCAGCTGACACCTTCCGGATCTGCTGTAGCATGTACACAGTATGATAATAATTTCCGTGTATGTTTTTCAGACCCCGCACAGGGTGCTGCATCTGCACGATACATCGGCGAGAATGGTCTTGCATCCAAGGTTGCTGTTATTTATAACAGTTCCGATACTTATTCCACAGGTATTTATGAGAGCTTTGTAAGCGGTGCAGCAAGCCAGCCTTTTGAAATTGTTTCTGAAGAGGCATTTACTGCTGACAATAAGACCGATTTCTCAGTGCAGCTTCAGAAGGCTCAGGAGTCCGGAGCAGATTTGATTTTCCTTCCCATCTACTACCAGGAGGCTTCTTTGATTCTGACTCAGGCAAACGGTATGGGCTATGCACCGAAATTCTTTGGTGTGGACGGTATGGATGGTATTCTTACCGGTGTTGATAACTTTGACAAGAGCCTTGCCGAGGGCGTTATGCTGTTGACTCCTTTTGCAGCAGATGCAACCGATGATCTGACTGTGAAGTTTGTAACCGCTTATCAGGAAAAATACGGTGAAACACCTAACCAGTTTGCAGCTGACGCATATGACGGTGTCTATGCACTGAAAGCAGCTCTGGAAAAGAGCGGAGCAAAACCTTCGGACAGCATATCTGATATCTGTGAAGGACTGAAAGCAGCTTTTGTAGAAATTTCTATTGACGGACTGACCGGAGAGGGAATTGTATGGGATGCAGCAGGCGAACCTAATAAGGCACCCAGGGCAGTTGTCATTGAAAACGGTGCATATAAGGCAATGTAATTTTTAGTGTAACCAACGGGGGTTGCCTATTAAGGGTAACCCCTGAATTTTTGTAAATTTTTTATTTGTTGCCCGAAAAGAATGCTTCTGATATAATGAGTGCAATAGAAAAACAAGCGACTGCGGACAGACACGAGCAGAAAACCAAGCGACGCGAGGGAGGAATTTATGAGCTTTGTAAAGTATTTGATAAGCGGAATCAGTCTGGGGAGTGTGTATGCGCTGATTGCATTGGGATACACCATGGTATATGGCATTGCGAAGATGCTGAATTTTGCCCATGGTGATGTTATTATGATTGGTGCATTTACTACATATACAATATGCAGTACATTGGGGATGTCTCCTGCAGTGGGTGTCCTTGCAGCAGTTGTACTGTGTACTCTGCTGGGTATGGGAATAGAAAAAGTTGCCTATAAACCGCTGAGAAAAGCTTCATCTCCCCTTGCCGTGCTGATTACGGCAATCGGCGTCAGCTATTTGCTGCAAAACGTGGCTTTGTTGATTTTCGGTGCAAATACAAAGGCTTTTGCATCTGTTGTTTCTTTCCCTGCACTGGAACTTGCAGGAGGGGCGATTTCCGTTACAGGGGAGACTATTGTGACTATTCTTTCCTGTATCGCCATCATGATTTGTCTGATGATTTTTATCAAAAAGACAAAAGCAGGCCAGGCTATGCTTGCAGTTTCCGAGGACAAAGGTGCGGCTCAGCTTATGGGAATTAATGTGAACGGTACGATTGCCCTGACGTTTGCAATCGGCTCTGCCCTTGCAGCTATCGCAGGTGTACTTCTATGCTCCGCATATCCGTCACTCAATCCTTATACCGGTTCCATGCCCGGCATCAAGGCATTTGTTGCGGCTGTGTTCGGTGGAATCGGTTCTATTCCCGGCGCATTTATCGGCGGAATATTGCTGGGAATTATTGAAATATTTGCAAAGGCATACATTTCTTCTCAGGTTGCGGACGCCATCGTGTTTGCGGTATTGATAGTTGTGTTGCTGATTAAGCCTACCGGTATTCTCGGCAGGAATATTCAGGAAAAGGTATAAAGGAGTGGGGTAAAACTATGAAGACAGCTTTCATGACAAAACTGAGGAGCAATAAGGCTTTGAAAAGCAATCTCATTACCTTTGGTATGGTTATCATTGCATATATACTCATGGAAATTTTGATGGCGGCAGGTGTTTTGTCTAATCTTTTGAAGGGACTACTGGTTCCGCTGTGTGTTTATGCAATTCTTGCGGTATCTCTGAATCTGACCGTGGGTATTCTGGGAGAACTAAGCTTGGGACACGCGGGATTTATGTGTGTCGGTGCTTTTTCCAGTGCTTTTTTTTCAAAATGTATGCAGGAGGCGATTCCCATTGCGGGAGTGAGATTCACATTGGCAATTCTGATTGGCGCCTTATGTGCGGGCTTATTCGGTATCTTAATCGGAATTCCCGTTCTGAGGCTGAAGGGTGATTATCTGGCTATTGTAACCCTGGCTTTCGGTGAGATAATTAAAAACCTGGTAAACATATTGTATATCGGAATCGATGAGAACGGCTTCCATTTCTCAACTAAGAGTTCCCTGGAATTAAATATGTCCGAAAACGGAAAAATCATTATTCAAGGTGCACAGGGAATCACGGGAACGCCAAATGATTCCAGTTTTACCGTCGGAATACTTTTGCTGCTGATTACGCTGTTCATTGTATTAAACCTGATTCATTCCAGAGACGGACGGGCAATTATGGCTATACGGGACAATACGATTGCAGCGGAATCTGTGGGTATCAATATTACTAAGTATAAACTGATGGCATTCTCCATCTCGGCAGCGCTTGCCGGTGTTGCCGGAGTTCTTTATGCCCATAATATATCCACTCTGACTGCATTGCCCAAAAACTTTGGCTATAACATGTCTATCATGATTCTGGTGTTCGTAGTGCTGGGAGGTATCGGAAATATCCGCGGTTCTATTATCGCAGCAGTTATTTTGACATTATTACCGGAATTATTACGGGGACTGAATGATTACAGAATGTTGATTTATGCTGTTGTTTTAATTGCAATGATGCTTTTCAACTGGGCACCGTCATGTATCAGATGGCGTGAGAAAATGACATATTGGCTGAAAAGTAAAAAGCCTGTGAAAAACAGCGGAAAGGAGGCTTAATCCATGGCTTTGTTGGAGGTAAGGAATTTAGGCATTTCCTTTGGCGGTCTGAGGGCAGTGGATGATTTTAATATTAATATTGAAAAGGGCTGTCTCTATGGACTGATTGGTCCAAACGGCGCGGGAAAGACAACCGTTTTCAATCTTTTGACCGGTGTCTACAAACCCAGTGAGGGGATAATAACGTTGGATGGGAAAGATATTACCGGAAAGAAAACCATAGATATAAACAGGGCAGGAATCGCCCGTACCTTCCAGAATATCAGGCTTTTTAAGGAATTGACGGTAGCAGAAAACGTAAAGGTCGGACTGCACAATCATATGAAATACAGTACCTTGGAGGGAATATTGCGTCTTCCGGGCTACCGTGCGGTAGAAAAGCAGATGCAGGAGAGGGCGATGGAGCTTTTGAAGGTGTTTGATTTGGACCAAGAAGCAGATGTGCTGGCATCAAATCTTCCTTATGGCAAACAACGTAAGCTGGAAATTGCAAGAGCACTGGCAACAAAGCCGAAGCTTCTTCTGTTGGATGAGCCTGCGGCAGGTATGAATCCTAATGAAACACAGGAGCTGATGGATACCATCCGTTTTGTAAGAGAAAATTTTGACATGACAATTTTGTTGATTGAGCATGATATGCGACTGGTAAGCGGTATATGTGAAGAGCTTACCGTGCTAAATTTCGGCCGTATGCTCTGTCAGGGTAAAACGGCGGAGGTACTGAACAATCCCGAGGTTATCAAAGCATATTTGGGTGAGTAAGGAGAAAATGATATGTCGATGCTGGAAGTGAAGGATTTACAGGTATATTACGGAATGATTCAGGCAATCAAGGGTGTCTCTTTCCATGTGAATGAGGGAGAGGTTATTGCATTGATTGGTGCCAACGGCGCGGGAAAAACCACCATTCTGCATACAGTTTCCGGTCTGCTTGCTCCCAAGTCCGGTAGTGTAACCTTTGAAGGAACAGACATTGTAAAAATACCCGGACATAAAATTGTATCAATGGGAATGGCTCATGTGCCGGAAGGCAGACGTGTATTTGCTCAGCTGTCAGTACTGCAAAATCTAAAAATGGGTGCATATACAAGAAAAGATAAAGCGGAAATTGCCAACACCCTTAAGAACGTCTTTGAACGTTTCCCCAGGTTGGAGGAACGCCAGAATCAAATGGCGGGCACCCTGAGCGGAGGAGAACAGCAGATGTTGGCAATGGGACGTGCCCTTATGTCTCATCCTAAAATTATATTGATGGATGAGCCGTCCATGGGGCTTTCTCCTATTTTTGTAAATGAAATATTCGATATAATTAAAGAAGTGAGCAAGAGCGGAACCACTGTTCTTCTGGTGGAGCAGAATGCAAAGAAGGCTCTTTCCATCGCCGATAGGGCATATGTGCTGGAAACCGGAAAAATTGTGTTGGAAGGAAACGCAAAAGATCTGTTGAACAACGATTCCATCAAGAAAGCGTACTTGGGAGAGTAACATAACGGAAATTACAAGACAGGGGATGCTCGTCTGACGAATGAAAATGGGAAAGGCTCAGGGATTAAAGTATGAATAATGTGGTAATTACAATAGCAAGACAATACGGAAGCGGCGGAAAAACTGTAGGTGAGATGCTGGCGGAAAGATTGGGTGTTCATTTTTATAATAAAGAACTGATGAAACTGGCAAGCGAGGATAGCGGAATCAGCGAGGCGCTTTTTGTAAATGCCGACGAAAGATCTAAGGGCAGTTGGTTTTTCGGTGCTCCGAACGTCTATAAAGGAGAACTGATTCCACCGGAGAGTGATGATTTTACTTCACCTGATAATCTTTTCAATTATCAGGCAAAGGTAATTCGCAGACTTGCCGAGGAGCAATCATGTGTCATTGTGGGAAGATGCGCGGATTTTGTTTTGAAAGATTATGATAATGTTCTCAGCGTATTTGTGCATGCTCCTCATGATTTCTGCATGGAACAGGCGGCAAAGAAGCACAGTATGAGCCATAAAGAATTGGAGAAGTTTATTCAAAAGACAGATAAATTCAGGGCAGAATATTATAAATATCATACCGGACGTGAATGGACAGATGCCAGAAATTATGATTTGTGTCTGGACAGTTCAAAACTGGGATTTGAGAGATGCGTGGAAGAAATTATCGCGTATATGAACGTGAGATTTCAATAAAAAGTATCTTTGATTATTTTTTGAGAAACCGGAAAGAAGAAACAAAAAATAAACGTATGGAAATTTAGTATTCCACACGTTTATTTTTTTGTTTCTTTTATGTACATTAATCTACCTGAAAAATCTGAGTACACCATACACCTTGCCAAGAATCTGGCAACTGTCCACAATAATGGGATCCATAGTGTCATTTTCCGGCTGGAGCCGGATATGGTTATTCTCCTTATAAAAAGTCTTAACGGTTGCGGAATCATCAATAAGAGCAACTACAATTTCACCGTTGTTTGCGGTATTGCATGCGTTAACAAACACCTTATCACCGTTGAAAATACCGGCATTAATCATAGACTCACCGCGGACATTTAAAATGAAAGATTCACCCTTTGGAACTACGTCAGCAGGAACAGGAAAATAGTCCTGAATATTTTCTTCCGCTAAAATTGGCTGTCCGGCAGCTACATTTCCGATAATCGGAATGCTGACCATCTCCGTACGGACCATCTGAAAACTGTCATCACAAATTTCAATAGCTCTGGGCTTTGTAGGGTCACGTCTGATGTATCCGTTCTTTTCCAATGTCTCCAGATGAGAGTGAACGGAAGAAGTGGACTTCAAATTGACGGTTTCACAGATTTCACGTACTGTGGGCGGATATCCCTTTTTTAAAATTTCATCCTTAATATAATCAAGAATTTCCTGTTGCTTCTGTGTAATCTTTCCAAATCCCATTGGGCTACCTCCTTTATATGAACACAGTTTATCACATTTCATTCAAAAAAGCAAACATATATTCCAAAAATATGTTCGATTTTTGTGTTGACAAACATTTGTTCCCATATTATAATTCATTATAGAACAAATGTTCCGAACAAATAATCGAACAAAACCGAAAGGATAATGTCATATGAGAGAACAGAAGAATATCCGTGAAATGAGTGACAGGGAACTGAGAAGCTATAAACGCGCGCTTCGTCTGCGCAAAGAGCGGAGGTGCAAGGTGCTGAGAATATCGATTATCGCCATTGCCACATTATGTATTATTGTGATTTTTTCAGCTTCATACGGCGCAATAAAATCAAATGCGAACAGCAAGTTTAAATACTATACAAGCATTACTGTTGAAGCCGGAGAAAATCTCTGGGATATTGCGGATGAATATATAGATTATGATATCTATGAGAACAAAAATAAATATATCGCAGAGGTTAAGAGCATCAATCATCTGGATGAAAGCAGCACCATAGTTGCAGGACAGATGCTGATTGTACCTTATTACTCCGCTGAGTTTGTATACTGATTAACAGAAAGCTACTCATTATTTTCCTTCCCACTGTCATCCTTTTCGCGCAGATGAACAACCTTTGCTGCACGGCGCCTGCGTTCATCGGCCTGAGCGGCATAGTGCTTCCTTGTGGTGTTTACGTCCTTGTGCCCAAGCACGTCAGCTACAAGGTAGATATCCCCCGTTTCCTGATACAGAGTGGTACCGTATGTACTTCTAAGTTTATGAGGAGTAATCTTTTTCAGGGTAGTTACTCTGGAAGCATATTTTTTTACCAGATTTTCAACGGCTCGCACCGTCAGACGCCGATTCTGAAGTGAGAGGAAGAGTGCGCTTTCATGACCTTCTACAGGAATGATACGATTACGTTCTTCCAGATAATCCAAAAGAGCGTTTTCAACTTCATCTCCAAAATAGATGACTGCCTCATAACCACCCTTGCGGCGTATCTTGATTCCATCCACATCGAAATTGACATCCTGAATATCCAACCCAACACATTCTGAGACACGAATACCGGTTCCAAGAAGTAAAGTCAAAAGAGCAACATCCCTTATTTTTGTTTTTTTATGATATTCTAATTCCTTTTTTGTCAGTTTTGTGCCGTCCTCTACCTGATCCAGAAGAATGGCTACT
>JAEDMI010000066.1 GCA_016303085.1 Acetatifactor sp. | reverse complement strand
GAAAAAGAGCCAGACAAGGTCAGCTAATGAATAGGTCATTGGTGTATAATCCTTTCTTTTGTATGATGAAAGCGGTCAACGATTATAATGATAACAGGATGCCGGAAAACCGTTTCATACATGTCAACGGATCTTCATTTGGAAGACAGTATCGCTCATGGCAAGACGGATTCGGTAAAGATCATGGTCCCATGCGGTTTTTAGCCGGGCATCCGTGATAGGCAGTGTCTCTACGGTAAGCAGCCGGGCACCGCGGAAGGCGATTTCTGCTTCCCCTACAGATATCAAGCTGTCTTCTATCGTGGGTTTTTCATAGGTAATAAAGTTCAGAACAACATTTTTGCAATCCGTGGTATCTGTCAGCGTAATGCAGTTATCCTCTTTGTCGAAGGAAACTTTTCTGTAGTAAGAATTGTTTTTCTCCGGAAGAGGGTAAGCAGCGGACAGTTCCATGGAGATAGAGGCACTGTTCTCATCGAAGGAGGTGACAACATCCCGAGCCTTGTAGGCGGCCCCCTCATGCTGATCCAGTCCGTCGATGGTGGGCAGATTGTGATAGCCGGACTGCATGGTCCAGATTTCATATCTCTGGGCGGAAAAGGTCTTTCCGGTGTAACTTTCCACGCCAATGTCCACCAGCAGCGGCTGACCGTTTTTATAGAGGGTCAGGCTTCCCGTATCGTTGTGATTGTGGTTGTCATCATTGTCTCCGGCTTTCACTGCCAGGCAAAAGCTGTCGTTCCGGGAGATGAAAAGTCCTATGCTTGGGTAGAAGATATCCCGATGAACTACGGGAGCGGTTATATCATAGTCCATGACCTCCCTGTAACAGAAGGCATTCAGCATTCGGTAATAAAGGCTCAGCCGATAGGTCTCCTCCTCGTAGATTTCATCCTGTGCCCTGCGGAAGTCCAACGCGGAAAACAGCATCAGAGACGGTTGAGAGGTATGCTTTCCAAAGAGAAACTCCCTCACTCCCGCCGGACCGACTACAGGGGAGCAGTCGGCAAAGTTGAAATAATACCTGCCTTCTACATGAACGTTTGCTATGTAAGAAGCAACATTTTTGATTTTTTCCCATTGATACAAATGCGTAAAGGAGCCGCCTGACACCTGATTCATCAAGTCCATGGCAGCATCCAGACAAAGCCCTGCCCGGCGGAAATAATGTGCGCCCTCGTCACAGCAGCCGTCTTCGCCGTAATCCTTCAGGAAAAAGTCGCAGCTCTCCGCAGCCTTTGCCAGCACGGCTCTGCCGCATTTCCGGGAGCAGTCGGTGAGGAAGATGCTGAGCAGCACATTTTGGGTACACCAGGGGGTCCAGTTGCACATGGGCTCCTCTCCCCTGCCCATCCACCAGAAATGTTCGTGGAGGTAGGGGGTTACGATCCGATGCTGAAGCTCACTGAGAATCCGCTCGGAAATAAAGGGACTGACAGCATCCAGTTGTTCCTTGAGCAGATAGTAAATGCAGGCAAGCTGTGCACCTGTCTCACAGGCAAAGAGGTCCAGAACGGGGCGTGTGGCATCGGGAAGGATTTCCTGGGGTTTGTTCCGCTCATAAGAGTTGTGGGGTGGCAGCTGCCAACCGCTCTCCTCACAGAGGGCAAAGATACCGTTGATGATATCGTCCAGAAAGCGCCCCTTGTTTTCTACACATTCCGCCACAACGAGAGAATTCAGGCTGAATCGCCGGGCGAAGTAGACATTTTCATAGTTGACCCGGTTTCCCGTTCTTTGAAATGCCATAAAATCCGTGGCAAGGATAGGGGGGTAGGCATATCCCAGACATTCCTCCCCCTGTTTTATCAGTCTTTCCTTCAATTCTCCGGGCAGTTGTTCATAAGCCTTCCGCTCACGGGCGGAGGGAAAGGGATGAAAAGCGGTAAGTTCCCTGCCCGTCGCCAAAAAAGCATTTGCTGCTTCCTGAAAACGCATTTCCATAATAATCCTCCCATAATTGATATTTCTCTGATAAGCTGATAACCGGTGTTTATGTACCAGTTCAGCCTCTAATTTAATAAACAAGGCAGTATATGCCGTATAGCCATGTGAGACTGTCCTGAGCGTCGGCGCTTGGTGAGGTCCTTTCGAGCTTAGCGTCCGCTACTGCGAAGGTTCAAGCGAAAGCGTGTCGAACAGGGCTGTATGGCATATACTGCCGGAAAGGAATTGTGGCTGAACTGTTGCGCGTTTACCCGGTAAACTAGTGTTTCCCGTTGACATAGTCCGAGGGCGAAATTCCCTCCACTTTCTTAAAAACTTTGCTGAAGTAAAATGAGCTTTCAAAACCCAGCATGTCAGCCACCTCATACACCTTCAGGCTACCCTCGTCCAAAAGGCGTTTTGCCTCATGAATTTTACAGGTATTGATGAACTCGGAAAAGCCCAGCTCATTGTATTTACCGAAGAGCTGGCTCAGATAATTGGGACTGATGCCGAATACGGCAGCCACCTCATTCAGGGAAAGCCGCTCCGTCACATGTTCATTGATGTATTTCTTAACATTTGTCACAATGTGATTTTTGTAATCCTTGTGGTGATTCTCAAAAAGGTGGCACAGCTGCTGCTCAAAATAGCTGAGCCAGTTTACGATTTGCTCCACGTTTGTCTGCTTGTAGACAGAGCGGTAGCCGTCGGGATTGTCCCGGAAAAAATCGGACACTGTTTTCTCGCCGTCTTGCAGCAGGGAGATGGAGAGGAACAGGATATTACATGCTCCGTCCAATGCCTGTACAAAGTGATTTGGGTGAGCCAGAAAAAGCTCACAAATGGAATCCAACGTCTCCTTTAACAATTGTGCGTCATATTCTTCAAAGGCTTTTGTCAGATTCTCCTTAAACAGGCTGATGTTAAAGGAGGTATGGGAGGAGGTAAGCTGTAAACAATCCTCAAAACAGGTGACGGCACAGTCCGAAGCCGCCAGCTGGAAAGCCTGCCGTGAATACTGATAGGAATCACAGACGGCGAGAGGAGCGCTGACAGCGCTGCCGATGCCGCATCGGAAGGAAACATTGTAGTATTTATTCAGCGTTTCGCTGATATTGATCAGTATGTTTTTCAGCTCTGCAGCCCGAAATTCTGTCACTTTCTCCGCAACCTCATCGTAGCAGAAAATCAGTGCAAAGTGCCGGATATCCAGAGTGAAGGCATAGCAGAACCGATATTTGCCGGCCAGCTCCTTCAACATCTGCATGGAGGTGGAAAAAAGAGCCAGCTGTTTTTCCATGGGCAGGGAGTCCGCCTGTCTGCCGGACATTTCGCCGTAGCAGCACACATAACTCCGATAGTGGAAATCCAGATTCAGATCCCGGCTCTGAAGCAAAAACTGTTCCTCGGATTCAAAGAGATTGTTCAGGAGACGAATGAAAAATTTCTCATAAAACGGATAGACAATATTCTCCTTATCCACAGGTCTGGTTTCAGCCCGGCTGATTTTCTCCATGACACGTCCTATTGCTTCCCGAAGCGTCTCGGGGGTCAGATCCAACTTTACCAGATAATCTGTGACCTGATAGGTGATAGCCTCCTTTACCATGTGGAAATCCTCGTAACTGGTGAGAATGATAAAACAGGGTTTTTCGCTTCCGTATCGCTCACGGCAGAGGCGAATCAGCTCCAGCCCGCTCATGACAGGCATTTTGATATCTGTGATAACAATATCGGGAGACTGTTCCTCAATCAGCTTCAAGGCAACCTGACCATTCACCGCGGTACCGATAACTTCAATATTCAGTTCCGCCCAGTTCAGCATGGACTTGATTCCCACCTGAACCAGGGGCTCATCATCTACAATAAGTAATTTATACATATAAATCTGCTCCTATCTCTATGTGCGTGCCGGAATATGTATGGACATGGTGGTATATTTTCCCTCCACGCTTTCCACTGTGATTCCGTATTCTTCTCCGAATTCATACTGCAAGCGCTTCTGTACATTGCTGACACCGATTTCCCGGAAGAAATCAGAGCTGCCTTCATCGTTGGTACACAAAATCTGTTCCGCCTTTTCCCGGGACATTCCCACACCATCGTCCGTCACATCTATGCGGAGAGTGGGAACGGCATCATCCTCCTGAGAGGGTTCATAGTAGAGATGTATGGTGATATGTCCGCTTCCCTTCGGTTCGATGCCGTGGAAGATGGCATTTTCTACCAGAGGCTGTAATGTAAATTTGATAATATGCAGTTCCCGGATGGATTCGTCATCAACCTGTATGTCCATGGTGATTGTACCGCCGTAGCGGTAGCTCTGAATCGTAAAGTAGTCCTGCAACAGAGAAAGTTCCTCTCCGATGGGCACCAACAGCTTTGTTCCCTTGGAAATGCTTTTCAACAGCTTTGCCAGAGCGGTGGTCATCTCGGAAATGCCCTCGGCTCCCTGTATGGTGGCCATCCACTTAATGGAGTTCAGAGTATTGTATATAAAATGAGGATTTATCTGGCTTTGCAGCATCTTGTATTCCAGGTCTTTTTTCTGCTTCTCGTCCTCCAGGCGTCGGTTCATCAGAAGATATACATTTTCGGACAAATCATTGATTCCCCTGCCGATATCTCCCAGCTCGTGATTCCATTCGATGGAGGTATCTCTGGCGAAATCTCCCGTGGATATCCGCTGCATCCTGTCGTTTATCTTTGTGACAGGTACGCTGATCATCCGGTTCAGCATGAACATCAGAAGCACGCCGATGCCCAGAATACTGATGATGACTCCACCTACAATGCACCAGAGGAGCAGCTGCTGATTGCGGAGCTCTGTATGGGAAATAATCTGGCTGATATAGCAGTCCGGCATTTCCAGAGGAGCTGTTACCACAATGCGGTGCGCTCCCTGGCTGTTTCGTATTTCGTGAATTCCGATACCGTCAATCATTGCCGTGGAACTTAAGTCCTTCATCGGTTCATAGAAGGCTTCAATTTCTATCAGCGTACCGTTCTCATAGATATAGTGATGTTCTCCCAGTGTGAGTAAAACGAGGCTGTCCTCCGCAGTGGCGTAGCGCTTCAGGGCATCCGTAAACAGATCGGAGGATATTTCGATAAACAGGAAACCGCCTTGTACGGAATTATATTTATAGGTGATGGGGCGAATCACGGGAAGCACGTTTTTACCGTTGCGGTAAAAGGGGTCCCGGATAAATCCTGTGGAAAAATTATAGTCATCACAGTTCAAAAGCTCGTTAAAGAAGGAAAGCTGTGGGACCTCGTCGGACAGATTGCGGGTGGAGGAGTAGGAGGCGCTGACAATCTGGAGAAAATGTGCGTTAGTGATGACAGCCAGTCTTGTCATATATCCTCCTGAGGGATTGTTGTTGAATTCCTCCGCGATTCTGTCGTAGGTTGCCACAGAGAGCACAGAGCCGGGATTGGGATTGTTTTCTATATAGGTAGCCACATCGCGGCTGGTTTGACAGAAGCGTACCATCTGATAGATATCACTCATGCTGCCGTTTATGGTGTCGGACAACAGCTGCAGGCTGGTTTCCGTTCCCTGAATCAGGCTGCGCTGCAGGTAATTCCGGAACAGATAGTAGCTGACGGAACTGATAATGGCGCACATCCCCAACAGGCATGACACGGTAATTACAAGTATTCTCTTTTGGATGCTCCCGGCGCGGTGTGTTTTTTTCATGTCGACTCCTTGTACCTAAAACCTACCTAAGTATAGCATATCATCGGTAAAAAAGGATAGAGTGGAGGAAGAATCTTAAAAATTTACATCTTCATTGTAAAAAATTGCATGTTTTGAAAGCTCTTTCAAAATCAGAAGACAAAAATGTGAATAAATTTTGAATAGAATATTAAATTTTTCCATGTAACAGGATTTAGATTTTTTATATACTTACAGTACAAGAAGCGCTTTCATAGGGGAGGCGTACAAAAAACAGGAGGATTACTATGAAAAAGAAATTACTTAGCGTTGTACTTGCCGCGGCAATGATGTCAACCCTGTTGACAGGTTGCGGTAACGACACATCAAATGGCAGCTCTGCAGATGCACCTGCCGGTGGGCAGCAAAGCTCTGAGACCACGGGAGGACAGACTTCCGCAGAGGAAGTAACCCTGAAGTGGGCAATCTGGGATCAGGAGACCACCCAGTACTGGGGCGATATCAAGAATGCGTATGAGGCTTCCCATCCCGGAGTAACCGTTGAGATGGTTGACCTTGGTTCTACCGATTACATGACTGTTCTGGCAACCGAGCTTTCCGGCTCCGGCACTGATTTTGACGTAGTTACCATCAAGGATGTTCCCGGATACGCAACTCTGGTTCAGAAGAATGCCATCCTTGCACTGGATGACTATATTGCAGCTGACGGCGTTGACCTTTCTCAGTATGCCGGTGCAACCGACCAGGTAACTGTTGACGGCAAGCTGTATGAACTGCCTTTCAGAAACGATTTCTGGGTTATCTTCTACAACAAGGATTTGTTTGATGCAAAGGGCGTTGCTTATCCTACCAATGATATGACTTTCGCGGAGTATGATGCACTGGCAAGACAGATGACAGACACTACTTTCGGCTCACAGGTATATGGCGCTCATTATCATACCTGGAGAAGTGCGGTTCAGTTGTTCGGCGTTTTGGACGGTGAACACACCATTCTGGACGGAGAATATTCCTTCTTCAAGCCTTATTATGAAATGGTTTTGAATCAGGAAGCAGACGGAGTTGCAAGAAAGTACAGCGATTTGAAGACGGAAGGTCTGCACTATTCAGCAGCTTTCTCAGGTGGAGATGTAGCTATGCTGAACATGGGTTCCTGGTTTATCGCAACCATGATTTCCAACTTAAACAGCGGCGAGTACGATTCCAGCCTTTGCGGCAACTGGGGTATTGTAAAATATCCTCATGCCGAGGGTGTTGAAGCAGGTTCCACTCTGGGTACCATCACCGGTCTGGCAGTTACCACCGCTACCGATACTCCCGATGCAGCATGGGATTTTGTAAAGTGGGTAAGCGGCTCCGAAGGTGCGGCAGTAATGGCTTCCTCCGGTAACTTCCCTGCCATTATGACGGATGAAGTGAAGGATATGATAGCAGGTCTGGACGGATTCCCTACCGATGCTGAGAGTAAGGAAGCATTGACAGTTTCCAACCTTTATCTGGAAGTTCCTTATGCACCCAACGTATCCGAAATCAACTCTGTGCTTGATTCCTATCACGGCTCTATTATGACCGGAGAGATAAGCATTGATGAGGGTATTGAGAAAATGAACAGTGAGGTTCAGAAAATTTTGAACCAGTAAGCGTACAATTTTTCAGAAACAAAATAGGGGTCGCCGGGTGCGGCCCCTTTCTTTTGAAAAATCTTCTTTGGAAAGGAGAGTAATCATATGCCGAAGATGGATGCGGCTCAGAAGGAAGCCAGGATTGACAGCCTTCAAGGCGAGCTGACACAGCTGATTGAGGCTGTGAGAACGGAAGCCGACGAAAAAAAGAAACGCAGGATGATTACAAAAATCGGAAGCCTGCATCGGCAAATTGATAAAATCAGAGCGAACAGAATTTTAAGCCGGGAGACTAAGAGAGACCTGGTGGCCTATTCCTTTATTGCACCGAACTTTATCGGATTTTGTGTATTTACTCTGATTCCCATTGTGTTTGCCTTCTGCCTTGCCTTTTTGCAATGGGATGGCAGTAACCCCATTGAGTGGGTGGGAATCAAAAATTTTACAAGACTTACGGATGATATTTTCTTTCAGGCTGCCCTAAAGAATACCATCATTTACTGTGTGGGTACCGTACCCCTAACCATGATAGCTTCCCTGGCGCTTGCTATCGTCTTAAATCAGAAAGTAAAAGGACGGGGTATTTTCAGGACCCTTGCCTTTTTCCCATATGTGGCATCCCTTGTGGCAATCACATCCGTTTGGAAGATGTTGTTTCATCCCTCCAAGGGACCCATCAATAATGTGCTGTATAATGTGTTCGGGGTAGCGCAGGAGAATCTGCCCCAGTGGTTTACCGGCGGCCTGGTGCTGTTATCCATGATATTGTTCAGCGTATGGAAATACATGGGTTATTACATGGTTATCTATCTGGCAGGTCTCCAGGGAATCTCTTCGGAACTGTACGAGGCGGCGAGCCTGGACGGTGCCGGTACATGGGCAAAATTCCGCTATGTGACCTGGCCTCAGCTTTCCTCCACCACCTTCTTTGTGGTAGTGATGCTGACCATCAACTGCTTTAAGGTGTATGATATAGCTGTAATGCTGGCGGGCGGAGGAAGCGGAGAACTGACTACCTCCTCAACGGTTCTGGTTTATTACATATATCAGAAGGCATTCATTGACTGGGATTTGGGATACTCCAGCGCGGTGGCAATGGTGCTGTTCCTGATGGTTCTTGTTGTGACAATTATTCAGTTCAGAGGACAGGCAAAGAAGGAGCGGGCGTAAATATGGCAACTTTATCACTGAAGGTTATCGATAAGTATGACAATACCGTCTGCGTCAGTAACGGAGAGGACTTTGTGGATTTGGTGTGCATGCACACCTACCAGGAGGGAGACAGGATTGAACTGACTGTTTCCGAGAAGGACTGTTACCTAAACTGGCAGGTGGATGACGCCCTGGGAGCCGCTTTTGTGTATGTCACCGAGAAGACTGTGTCCTATACCATCCCTTTCGGAGAGAAGCGAATCAGCTGTTCTCCCAAGGTGTTTTACGGTGACAGGCATTACATTTACGCGGAGATGGCAAGGCAGGATGAGATAAGCTGTTACCGGAATCTGGCGTTGAATCCCGCCGACCAGCACTGTGATGTGCCCTGCTACCCTCATGCGACGGCGAACGTGGAGACAAGAGGGGAGGCGGTGTTTGCGGCGAAGAATGCCATAGACGGGGTACGCGCAAATCTTTCCCACGGGCAGTGGCCCTATCAGTCCTGGGGTATCAACGGGCAGGATGATGCTGCGATGAAGGTGGATTTCGGGCGGAAGGTAAGGACAGACAAGGTGGTTCTTTACACCCGGTCCGATTTTCCCCATGACAACTGGTGGAAGCAGGTGACTTTAAACTTTTCCGACGGCAGCAGCCTTGATTTTGCGCTGGAGAAGTCCGTGCGGGGTCATGTGCTGACCTTCCCGGAGAAAGAGATAACCTGGATAGAGCTGGGTAACCTGATAAAGGCGGATGACCCTTCTCCCTTTCCGGCTTTGAGCCAGATTGAGGTGTATGGGACAAACGTGTTACAGAATGGAGGCATTATATGAAATCGGCACACAAAAAGGCCGTTCTAGGCAAAGTAATCGTATATGTTATTTTGATTTTGATTGCTCTGATAATGATTATACCTTTCCTTTGGATGCTCTCTGCTTCCATCAAGAGCGACAGGGAGGTTTTCCAGATGAATCCCTTTGTCTGGATTCCGGAGAATCCCAAGTGGAGCAATTAGAAGGATATTTGGACCAAAATTCCCTTTGCGAAATTTGTGTGTAATACAGTGTTCCTGACACTGGTTGTCACATTCCTGCAGCTGCTGACCAGCAGCTTTGCCGCTTACTCTTTCGCAAAGCTGAATTTCCGTTATAAGAAAGGGCTGTTTCTGGCCTACATAGCAACTATTGCCATGCCCTGGCAGGTGTACATGGTTCCCCAGTTTATCATGATGCGAAGAATGGGACTGAACGACAAGCTGACTGCCATTATCTGTCTCCAGGCATTTTCCGCTTTCGGAGTGTTCATGATGAAACAGTTCTACGAGGGGATTCCCGATGATTTGTGTGAGGCGGCGAGAATTGACGGCATGAGTGAGTATAAAATATATGCCAGTGTCATGCTGCCGCTGTCTAAGCCGGCACTGTCCACGTTGACAATCTTTACCTTTGTAGCTACCTGGAATGACTACCTTGGACCTCTGATTTACCTGAAATCCCAGGAGAAAAAGACCATTCAGCTGGGACTGAAGATGTTTATCAGCCAATATTCTTCCGATTACGGTTTGATTATGGCAGGTTCTGTGTTATCATTGATACCGGTACTGGCGGTGTTCCTGATTCTACAGAAGTACTTCGTGGAGGGAGTCGCTTCCACGGGACTGAAAGGGTAAGTGCGGGGCGGTCTGTGTGAATTAGGAATGAATATGTGAAAAATAGGAGAAGACAGAGATGGGTGTTACATTTGAGGGTTATCCCGAAATCAGCGGAGAAGAGATAAATCAGGCGCTGGACTTCTGCAACAGGCAGATTTTACATGTACTGCCGGATTTTACGGACAAATTCCAGCAGGCTTACAGTGAGAACGGTTTTTATCCTCCCATTGCCAACACAGACTGGACTACCGGCTTCTGGACCGGAGAAATCTGGCTGGCGTATGAGTATTCGGGGGACGGGCAGTTGAGGAAAGCGGGAGAGATACAGGTTCATGACTTTCTGGAGAGAATCGATAAAAAGATTTCCGTAGACCATCACGACATGGGATTTCTCTATTCTCCCTCCTGTGTTGCAGCCTACAAACTGATTGGAAGCAAAGAAGGGCGGGAAGCTGCCATCAAGGCCGCTGACCAGCTGATTACCAGATATCACCCCGTGGGTGAATTCATTCAGGCCTGGGGGCCTATGAATGCGCCGGAAAATTACCGCCTGATTATTGACTGTCTGCTGAACCTCCCTCTGCTCTATTGGGCGTCCGGGGAGACGGGAGACAACAAATATCGTGATATTGCGGAAAAGCATATTCACACGGCAGTGGCAAATGTTATCCGTGAGGATTATTCTACCTGGCACACCTTTTTCTTCGATATGAAGACGGGAGCACCGGATCACGGTGCCACCTGTCAGGGTTACCGGGACGGCTCCGCCTGGGCAAGAGGTCAGGCCTGGGGCGTATACGGCCTTGCACTGGCTTACAAGTATACGGGGCGGAAGGAATACATTGATTTGTTCCGCAATGTGACGGAGTATTTTCTGACCCACCTTCCCAAGGATCTGATACCCTTCTGGGATTTGGAGTTTACCGACGGCGACGACCAGCCCAGAGATTCCTCTTCCGCGTCCATCGCAGCCTGCGGGATGCTGGAGATGAGTAAGTATCTGGAACCGGAGGAGGCAGAACACTACAGAAAAATTGCTGCCAAAATCATGAAGTCGGTTTTTGACAATTATGCCGTAAAGGACTTTGAGACATCCAATGGATTGGTGCTTCACAGTACCTATTCCAACCATTCCCCGTACAATACCTGTAATCATTGCGGCGTGGACGAGTGCAACGCATGGGGCGACTATTTCTATATGGAGGCACTGACCAGAATGAGCAAAGACTGGGTGCTGTACTGGTAAATACAGTTTTTGAAAGAGTTTCTTTTGCTTTTTGCAAAAGAAGCTCTTTTTGTATTTTAATTGGTGCAAATTTCCTACAAATATGTTATGATGTATTTACACTCAAAACTAA
>JAEDMI010000065.1 GCA_016303085.1 Acetatifactor sp. | reverse complement strand
CTTCGATTCTTGGGGTAATCAGATGCCGGAATTACCCTTAAATTTCAACCTTCTTCGATTCTTGGGGTAATCAGATGCGGGAATTACCCCTAAATTTCGGCTTTATTCGATTCTTGGGGTAATACAGAGCCGGAATCACCCGGAAAATTCGGAGTTTTCTATATCTATCACCCAGCTTCCCTTTTTCAAATCGCCTCTTCTAAAAGCGGAAATTTTCCTTCCAGAAAGTGTCTGTATTCCGGTTTATCTGCAGATTTTTCATACTCTTCACGTGTTATCCTACGAATCCAGTTCAGCATTTCCTCGCTCAACTCCCCGTACCTTTGCAACACCATCTGCCCGGCTCTCACGGCATCCATGATGGCTTCGTAAGCATCCGGAATAAATTCGCAATTCTCCACCGGTACCGGATGTCCTGCGATAACAGCGTCCGGGATATCGGCCTGTGCTTTCCCGTCAGTCAACATGCTCGTACTGTAAATATAACCGGATACCCCCTTGTAGGTCTCATAGGTAGCATCCGGATAATACTCCTGCAACAACAGAATCCCATCCTTGGTAAAGCCATAACTCGCCCATTTATACCAGCTGCCGTGATGCTCAAAACCTGTCTCCCTGCAATACTTTTCCACCGCATTGCTGAGGTAAACAAGGGTGTTTTCCCTTTTCCGGGAGAAATAGACGAGCGGTTCCCCGTGGTTGGAAACTCCGGGTTCTAACACCTTAATCCCCGCTATCTGAGATGCGTGATAATACATGTGTCCACCTTTCTGCTGCTTCTGCTGCCATTCATTGAAAAGATGCAGCACGCAATCCCGTTGCTTTACACAACCTCCACCTGACACATCTTCATAGTAAGCAGTGCTGCCGCATGGCTCTCCGGCGTCACTCCCGCACAACAACTGCCATCCACTGAGATCTTCACATCAGGCAACCCTGTCTTCAATAGCAGTGCGTTTGTCACCACGCAGATATCCGTACACAGCCCCACCAGTTCTATCTCAATCTCCTCATTTGCATACTCAGACTGCAGCAATCTTACCAACTGTGTGGAACCAAAGGTGGGCTTATCCACCAGCAATGCCTGGGGCATGGCCAAGGCAACTTCCTCCCGGATTTCCCAGCCCTTTGTCCCCTTGATGCAGTGCTCCACGGGAAGATACTTCCCTTCCGAGGTTTGCAAGTAGTCGCTTTCGTGGGTGTCCCGGGTGGCAATGATACAATCTGCCGGATAGCTCTGTATCTTTTCCACCACCTTTGGCACAATGGCCCGGGCCTCCGCCGAACCCAGTGCTCCGTCAATAAAATCGTTCTGCATATCTACCACAACAAGAATTCTTTTCATAAAATTTATCCTACCTTTCCGTAATCTGCATATTTACAAGCGCCCGTCAGCTTCTGCTTGCGTCATACCGAAACTGCTACCATATGCTCTCCATTTTACAATACCCTTCTTTCCAGTGCAAATGAATTGTGCTATAATCAGCGCAAAAGAAAACCAAGTGAGGCACCCACTATGAAATATTTACGTTCCATACTGACATTCTTCAAAAAAGAAACCGTCCTTTCCATTGCTGCCCTGTTGGCTTTTTTATCCGCCTTCTTTGTACCTCCCTCTGCCGAATACTTGAGCTACCCTGACTACCGGGTACTGGCTCTTCTGTTCTGTCTGATGCTGGTTGTGGCCGGACTGCAAAGCATTGGTGTTTTCAGCTATCTGGGCAATCTGCTTCTGCAAAAGGTACATACAACACGCCAGCTTGCGTTCCTGCTGACAGCGCTCTGCTTCTTCTCCGCCATGTTCATCACCAATGATGTGGCGCTGATTACCTTTGTCCCCTTTGCTGCCATGATTCTCACTATGGCAGAACAGGAAAAGCTGCTGATTCCCGTTATTTCACTTCAAACCATAGCTGCCAATCTGGGCAGCATGCTGACTCCCATCGGAAATCCTCAGAATCTTTATCTGTATTCCGCTTTTTCCGTTCCTGTGGGAACTTTTCTGCTGGATATGCTGCCACTGACCGCACTATCGGCTATACTTTTGATTGTCAGCATTCTTTTGTTGAAAAATCATCCTCTCCATGCGCTTTCCGACCCAAGCGGAGCGTCTCAGACCAGTTTCCCGCAAGCTGTTCCTGATGCAAAAAAGCTGACCGCTTATCTTCTTCTTTTCGGAGTATGCCTCCTCTGCGTAGTGCGAATTCTCCCCTGGCCTGTTATGCTGGCTGTATTGGTTGCGGCAATATTCTTCCTTGACCGGAAGCTTTTTCAAAAGGCAGACTATTTTCTGCTCCTTACCTTTGTCTGCTTTTTCCTGTTCATCGGCAACATGGAACGGATACCCGCCATTGCGGACTTCCTGCGCTCCTTCATTCAGGGCAGAGAACTGCCTTTGGGAACGCTGTTCTCGCAAATCATCAGCAATGTGCCGGCTGCCATTCTGCTGTCCGGCTTTACAGACGCTGCAAAACCTCTTCTCTACGGGGTCAATATCGGCGGTCTCGGAACCCTTATTGCTTCTCTGGCAAGCGTCATTTCCTACCGTATTTACGGCAATCAGAAGTATGCTTCCAAAGGAACTTATCTGAAAATTTTTACACTGTATAATGTGATTTTCCTTATCATCCTGTATATGGCAGCTCTGCTTTTGCTGCAATAATCTTCCGTTGCGAAATCCGGTAAGAAGGGGTAAGATATTGACAGAATAAAAGAAAGGAATTTGAACCTCATGGAAAAATATCTGGATTATGTGTTAGTGCAGCTGCAAAAGCTGTTGTCCATTGACAGTCCTTCAGGCTTCACGGAAAAAGTAACTGATTACCTGACGGAGGAATATACCCGCTTAGGCTACGCTCCCCATAAGACGAAAAAGGGCGGCGTTATTGTAGAAATCGGCGGCGAAGGAAACCCTGTCCTGACTATGGCTCATGTGGACACTCTTGGTGCTATGGTTGCTGAGATTAAAAGCAACGGAACCCTGCGTCTCACCAAGGTGGGCGGCTTAAATGCAAACAACGTGGAGACGGAAAACTGCCGTATCTACACTCTGGATGGCCGTGTCTACGACGGAACAATCCAGCTGGCAGATGCCTCTATCCATGTGAACGATGAATACCAAAAGGCAGAGCGTACCTTCGACTCCGTAGAAGTCCTTCTGGATGCGGATGTCTCCTCTAAGGAGGATGTGAAAAATCTTGGTATTGCCAATGGCTCCTTTGTCTGTGTGGAACCCAGAACCCGCATCACAGATTCCGGCTACATCAAGAGCCGCTTTCTGGATGATAAACTGAGCACCGCCATCCTTCTGGGCTATGCAAAATATGTAAAAGAAGAAGGAATTACTCCCGCCCGTAAGGTTTACCAACACATCACCGTCTTTGAAGAAATCGGCCACGGGGCCTGCGCTTCCGTTCCGACAGACATAGAGGAACTACTCTCCGTGGATATGGGCTGTGTAGGTAACGGTCTGGAATGTACGGAAAAGCAAGTTTCCATCTGTGTCAAGGACAGTCATGGCCCTTATCACTACGCGGTGGTGAAAGCACTGATTGAAGCGGCGCAGAAAAACAATATTAACTATGCTGCCGATGTATATCCCTACTACGGTTCCGATGCGGATGCAGCTTTGGATGCCGGGGTAGATGCCCGCCACGGACTCATCGGTCCCGGTGTATACGCTTCCCACGGCTATGAGCGTTCCCACAAGGAAGGAGCCCTGAACACCCTTAAGCTTTTAAAGGCTTATTTGGGATAAAAAAGAATGCCAAGAACTGTACTTCGTTTAGCACAGTTCTTGGTATTCTTCAACAGTTACCAGATACGATATTTCCCACTGAGGGCGAGAAAAGCGAAGAAGTAAAGACAATTATCGTAATATCTCCTGTCCCCCTGCCGTAATGGCTCATTCCAGAATCTCTCTACCCATTCCCATCCCATGCGGATAGCAGCCTCATCCTCACTCCGCCCCAGTACCGCCAGGGTTCCCTGAGCCGTGGTTGCCAACATTCCCACAGGATGAAGCGCATCCTGTTCCAGACAGGTTCCGTCCAATTCATAAATCTTCCATGGATCGTCTCTTCTTACATCTCCCAGAAAATGCTGCAGTTTCTCTGCTGCCTGAGCCTGTCCCTCATCCACACCGAACCACTCGTAATCCAGTCCGATGTTTGCCACAGTTCTATAAGCATCGGAATAAAACCAGTCATGTCTGTCGTTACTCCAGGGAAGTTTTCTGCTCATGGGAGAGCCGTCAAATTCCGCATACTCTGCATTCATACCCGTCAACGGATGGCATGCCTTCTTCAGATAACATCTGCTGACTTTTGCCGCTTCCTTCCAAAAAGGTCTGTCCTCCTCGTCTGCCCAGAGAGCAAACAACTCATAAAAATGAGGAAGATGATAGGATGGATCTGTAAAATCAATTCCGGGAACAAATAAAATCTGTTTGTTCTCTCTGTTCCACATGGGCTGTCCGGGTCTGCCATTCTCCCCCTTGTGCAGGCAGGCACGCAGAATTTTCTTTGCCTGTTCCGAATAGCAGAAGATGCCTTCTCCGTCTCCCCATCTGTGAGAGGCAAAGAAAAGAGACATTGCAAAGAACTCTTCTCCGTCCGGCGCAGCACCGTCGGCATTCCTGCTGCCATCCAACCCGCAAGACCACGCAAAATAACCCTCACTCTCGCCTTCCGTCATCCACATGTAAGTACATGCCCACTTCCATATCCGGTCAAATTCCTCTTTCTTATCCATCTGGACACAAATCATCATACCGTAGGACATTCCCTCCGTCCTGGCATCGTGATTTCCCGTGTCTTCCAGATATCCCATATCCTCCCCTGCCGGATGATAAATTCGTTCTTCCTCGGAACCGTAGAAAAAGGTGTTCCAGATTTCTTCCAGTCTCTCTTCAATCTCACGGTTGGACTTACCGCTTTCATGAAAGAGATTTCTGTACTGTCGTGTCATAAATGCGTCCATAGATACCCCCGTAAAAATTACAAATAATCAGCAGCAGTTGATTATTCACTCTTATGCTGCAATCATTATAATTATCCGGAACGAACTTGTCTTGTCTAAATCTGCTCTTTTGTCCTCATTTTTTGCTATACTGTCTCAAGTACCAGGGCATGGGCTATTCCGGGTACACTCTTTCCCTCGTTGAATCTTGTTTTACTTAACAGGGCACCGGTAGGTACAAAAAGCACCTTTTTCCAATTCTTTTCCTCCAATTGCTTTAAGACATATGCAGATAAGGTGACCGCACTGCAACCACAGCCACTGCCCCCTGCATGGGTATCCTGCACATCACCGTCATAGATTTCTATACCGCAATCCATATGTTGCTCCGAAATGTCATAGCCTTTGTCCCTGAGCAAATCGATGAGCACCCTCTGACCTACCTTTCCAAGATCTCCGGTAATAATCTTGTCATAGTCCTCCGGCTGACTTCCATAGTCAATAAAGTGTTGCTCCAGTGTAGAAGCCGCCGCGGGCGCCATACACGCACCCATATTCATGGAATCCTTCAAGCCATAATCTACGATTTTTCCAACTGTCATTCCCGTAATGCAGGCTCTCGCTCTATTTTCCTTTTTCTGTGTAACACTTATATCCTTTCCCCGATAAGACTGAAGCGCCTCCTCATTTCCCAACACAAATGCACCGCTTCCGGTCACAGTCCAGCTGGCAGATAGAGGTCTTTGATTGCCGTATTCCAAAGGAAACCGGAACTCCTTCTCCGCACTGGCAAAATGGCTGGAGGTTACACAGACCACTCTGTCCGCAAATCCGCCCGCAATACTCATGACTCCCAGAGTCAATGATTCTCCACAGGTAGAACAGGCACCATATACACCTAATAGTGGTATCTGATAGGTAGATATACCAAATGATGTGGCTATGGATTGACCCAATAAGTCACCCGCAAAGATAAAAGAGACATCCTCGGGCTGCAACCCGGACTTGGTCAATGCCAGATATACCGCATCCTTTTGTAGTCTGCTTTCTGCCTCTTCCCAGGTTTCACAACCAAACATATCATCCTCGCCCACCATATCAAACAGAAGCCCCAACGGCCCCTGTCCTTCTTTCGTGCCCACCACACTGCCGCTGTTCAAGATATATACCGGCTGCTCCGGTCTTATGCTTGCCTTGCCCAATTTCTGATTCATAAGCAAATTCCTCCGAATATAGAGATTTTTTACCATTATCTCCTATCCGAAGGAACTTTATTCCCGATACATCATTTTGTTTACTCTGCAATATCAGGCGCATGTGTTTTCTTCATATTTACGAATCTACTGTGTTTCCTCCACCACATACACATAACTGGTCACCACATAGCAGACCACACCATCTTTCTCCACTCTGGACCAGCCGGAATCCTCGCTGATGCCGGTTCTGTGTACCGTCTCGCCGTAGTTCAGTCTGCAGTGTACCGTGGCATTCCCTTCCGAGGTACTTGGCTCCAGACGTAAGTTTACATATTCTTTCGGGGACACAAAATCGTCACAGTTCGTAAAAACAATGACTCTGCCGTCCTTCGTACTAACGCGGTTGGCATCGTCGCTCTCCGCCTCCGAAGCAGCCGTAGATTCAGAACTGTCTTCTGCCTCGGAACCAGCCACAGATTCAGCCTTTTCTTCCTGATCCTGTAAAGAACCTGTCCCCTCATCGGGCAGAGATGACACCTCTTCAGAATCAGGCTCTGACACAGCTATTCCCTCCCCACTTACAACATCGGAGGATACCGCGTACGAATCTTCTCCGGTTTCCTGAGACATTTCCGTAGAAACACCCGAGTTACCGCCGTCTTCGCTATCCCTATGGGTAAAGTTCCAGAGTATGGCGCAGATAATTGCCGCCAATACCACAAGTCCCAGAAATACAAGTATCATGGTTCCGGGCTTTAACGGTTTCTGCTCCTCCGACCAGTCCTCAAATTCATCCTTCAGTTCTTCCTCACAGTCCGAGTCATTTTCCAAGTCAAGCTCTTCCAAATCCAGTTCTCCCATATCGAACTCATCCGTATCTTTTTTCATACTGTCTCTCATTCTGCCCATTCATGACTTTATGGTTATACTGTCCCCTCGTATTTTTCACTCTGCATCCGAATCAGTTCTTTATCCTCGAAGTAATTGATTCTCATGGCGCTCTTTACCTCTGATAAGGTCTGAGCAGCTACCTCTCTTGCCGTTTCGCTTCCCCTTCTCAGCACATCATACACCGCGGGAATATCCTTTTCCAGTTCCTTTCTACGGTTACGGATAGGCTCCAGAATCTCCTGCATGATATTATTCAGAAGCTTCTTTACCTTCACATCGCCCAGTCCGCCTCTCTGATAATGAGCCTTCAGTTCATCCAGATTTGCGTACTCCGGCAGATATCTTTCAAAGTGTTCCGGCTTACAGAAGGCATCCAGATATGTGAACACGGTGTTCCCCTCCAGATGTCCCGGGTCGCTGACCTGCAAATGAAGAGGGTCTGTATACATGCTCATAATCTTTGTCCGCACCTCGTCTGCAGTGTCTGCCAGATAGATACAGTTTCCCAGAGACTTACTCATCTTCGCCTTTCCGTCCGTGCCGGGCAGTCTCTTACATGCCTCGTTCTCAGGCAAAAGTGCTGTAGGCTCTACCAAAACCGGAGCGTATACGGTGTTGAATTTATGAACGATTTCTCTGGTCTGCTCAATCATGGGCAACTGATCGTCTCCAACGGGAACCGTAGTCGCTTTAAAGGCTGTGATATCAGCAGCCTGGCTGATAGGGTAGGTAAAAAAGCCCACCGGAATGCTGGCCTCGAAATTTCGCATCTGGATTTCACTCTTTACAGTGGGATTTCTCTGTAATCTCGCTACTGTCACAAGGTCCATATAATAGAAGGTCAGCTCACACAGTTCAGGTATCTGAGACTGGATGAACAAGGTGGATTTTGCGGGGTCAAGACCGCAGGACATATAATCCAGCGCCACCTCAATAATATTCTGGCGAACCTTTTCCGGATTTTCAATATTATCCGTCAGGGCCTGGGCGTCGGCAATCATGATAAATGTCTTTTTATATTCCCCTGAATTCTGCAGTTCCACGCGCCTGCGCAGTGAACCTACATAATGTCCCACATGCAGCCTTCCCGTAGGTCTGTCACCTGTCAAAATAATTTTATCCATTCTGTTTCCCCTTTTCTGCTCGCATTTCATTTCAGACACGCAGTGTCGGCAAGACGGCGTCAGCCGACTTGGATTCTGCGTTAGCAGAATCATTATACCACAGTTTTCGTCCTCGGGAAACCACTTTTAGCAGACACAAACAGACTTTTTTTATATTTATTCACATAAATTTTATGGATATTTTTATCGTCTATGTTTATACTAAATCAAAAAAATGCCGCAGTTGCGACGGAAGGATGAGACATGAGACAGACCATCAAATTTAACGAGAACTGGCAATTTTCAAAAGACCGTGTTCACCACGAGACAGTAAATCTGCCCCACACCTGGAATGCTGTGGACGGTATGGACGGAAAAGGACAATATGACAGGGGCGAATATTTTTATACAAAACAGTTTCCTACCCCCTCTCTTCGTGAAGGCGAGCGGGTTGTTCTGGAGGTGCTTGCAGCAGGGCTCTCTGCCAAAGTATTTGTAAACGACCGCGAACTTGGCAGTCACGAGGGCGGTTACTCTTCCTTTACCGTAGATATGACAGATGCGCTGTATCCGGGAGAATCCCAATCTGCAAAGTCCAACACTGTGACCATCACTGTAGATAACACAAACCGAAGCCACATCTATCCCCAGATGGCAGACTTTACTTTTTACGGAGGACTGTACCGAGGCGTCAATCTGCTGATTTTGCCCGGAACCCACTTTGAAGTAGCCTTTCACGGTGCCGGCGGCCTTGCCATCACACCGGAGATTGCAGACAGCCTCTCGCAAGCTGCAATACTTCACCTGAACAGCTGGGTGACAAATCCCTCCCCCGATTACACAGTGCGCTATCTGATTACAGACAGGGAAGAGAAGGCAGTCGCTGAGGTTTGGCGTCCTTCCGCAGATTCCAAGGCAGATGTCCTGTTACCCTCTCCCCATCTCTGGCAAGGTGTGGACGACCCTTATCTCTATCGCTGCACTGCAACACTGGTCTATCGCAACGAGACCGTGGACGAGGTTTCCTCCCGCTTCGGTATCAGGAGCTTTTCTGTAGACCCGGAAAAGGGATTTTTCTTAAACGGCAAACCTATGATGCTCAGAGGCGTCTCCCGCCATCAGGACAGGCTTTGGAAGGGAAATGCCCTGACCAGAGAGGAACACTACGAGGATGCCGCACTGATTGCAGAGTTGGGGGCAAACACCGTGCGCCTTGCCCACTATCAGCACAGCAGAGATTTTTACGATGCCTGTGACGAGTACGGCTTCATTGTCTGGGCGGAAATTCCCTATATCAGCTGTCAGAGTGACGACCCCAAGGCTCATGAAAACTGCCGTCTGCAGATGGAGGACTTAATCTATCAGAACTACAATCACCCTTCCATCTGTTTCTGGGGTATCTCCAATGAGATTACCATTGCCGGAGAAAAACCCGGGCTAATCGGGAATCATGAGGACTTAAACGCTCTGGTCAAACAGATTGACCCCGGCCGTCTTACCACCATTGCCCACGTAAGTATGCTCCCCATGGACAGCGCGCTCCACGGAATTACGGATGTGGAAAGCTATAACCACTATTTTGGCTGGTACGGCGGAACCTACGAAAACAACGAAAAGTGGCTGGATGAGTTTCACGCAAAACACCCCGAAATTTGTCTGGGGCTCTCGGAATATGGTGCAGAGGGTATCATTACCTACCAACCCGACGCGCCCAAATGCCGGGACTATTCAGAAGCCTATCAGGCGGAATACCACGAGCATATGGCAAAAATTCTCATGGAACGCCCCTACCTCTGGGCTACCCACGTCTGGAATATGTTTGATTTCGGCTGTGCCGCCAGAAACGAGGGCGGGACTGCCGGACGGAACAACAAGGGACTTGTCACCATGGACAGAAAAATAAAGAAGGAAGCTTTTTATTTGTACAAGGCCTACTGGAGCAGGGAACCTTTCGTTTACCTCTGTGGCAGACGCTACGCCCAGCGGACCGGGAACACAGCCACCGTTAAGGTCTATTCTAATCTATCCCGGGTTTCTCTTTATGTGAATGGTATGCCTTTTGCCACACAACACGGAGACAGGGTTTTCCTCTTTGAAAATGTCCCCCTAAGCAATGGCTTTACTTTCCTTACCGCCACGGCAGATACTGCGTCGTATGTGTTTTCGGACAATAATTCCGTTTCCGGTAACTCTTCTGCGTCCGGTTACCCCTCCGGCATCCGGAACACTGCCATGCAAAGCAGTTTTACCGTGTCTGACTCTATCACTCTGGAAAAAGTCGGGAAAAAACCGGACATCTATACCCTGCCACAGGAAGAGGATGATGCCGACGGTGTCGCAAATTGGTTTGAGCAGGTGACCACCGTGGCAAGTGACGCGCCCATGGAATTCTCCGAGGAGCATTTCTCCGTGCACGATACCATAAACGATATCTCCGCAAACGACGAAGCCTTCTCCATTCTGGCAGGTGCCATGTATTCCATGACCGGCATGCGCATGAAAAAATCCATGCTGGCTATGATGGGTCAAAAGACCCTTTACGAACTGTCAGACATGATGACCGGAATGGGCGGCGTCCCGGACAGTAAAGTACCGGAAAACGCCCTGCAGATTATCAATGCCGAGCTGGGGAAGGTGAAAAAAGTAAAGCAATAATTTCATGTGCTGCCAGAGGCATGGCGGAGAGGATACTGAGCCGCATCCACTCCCTGCCGGAAAGCGGGGAGGTGCCGAATGCCTCAATCAGGACAGGGACCTCCGTCACCGCGAACTGAAGCAAAAAGCCGATGATACAGGCAAAAATCATCAGCGGATTGTCCAGAAGCTTTCTGCGAAATACGGAAACACTTGTGTCCCGCATTCCCACCGCATGCCAGAGCTGGCTCATACCCAAAACCGTAAAGGCATAGGTCTGGGCCTTGGAGAGTAACCATGGTTCCTCCAGAATAGCCGCCAACTGCGGAATTTCGACTTCCATTCCCCTTATGTGCAAAATTGCACAGGGCAGCATGAGAAACGCCGTCAGGCTCACCGCAGCAATCAGCGCCCCGTAAAAGCAGGTGCAGAGCAGACCGCCCCTTGCAAAAAGGCTCTCCTTTGCCTTTCTGGGCAGCTGCCGCATCAGGCTTTGACCATCATTTTTATCTACTCCCAGGGCCAACGCCGGCATAGAGTCCGTAATCAGATTAATCCAAAGAATATGGCTGGATTTCAGGGGTGAAGCCAGCCCGCAGACCACCGCAAGAAACATGGTGATGATTTCACCCAAATTGGAAGAGAGCAGGAAAATAACCGATTTTCGGATGTTTTCGTAGACTCCCCTGCCCTCCTCGAT
>JAEDMI010000064.1 GCA_016303085.1 Acetatifactor sp. | reverse complement strand
AAAAAATACGGCGTTAAATAGGAATCGCAAAAAAAGGTTGAGGTGCTTGTATCTCAACCTTTTCTGTTAATGAACATATTGCGGAGATGACAATTATGGCAAAGAAAAAGTGTAAGTGCTATTCCGGTATCGGCGGACAGGCCGTGCTGGAAGGCGTTATGATGAAAAATCAGGAAAAATACGCGGTTGCGGTGAGAAAGCCCAACGGCGAAATAGAGGTAGAACTGGAGAATTATCAGGGTATTCTGCACGGAAGTAAGGTGAAGGAAATTCCATTTATCCGCGGTATTTTTAACTTTGTAGATTCCCTTGTGCTGGGTATGAAATGCCTGAACTATTCTGCTTCCTTTTATGAGGATGGGGAGGATGAAAAGCCGGACAAGGCTGCGGATAAGGTATCCGGTGGTCGGGGCGAAAAACTGATGACCACTCTGGTAACGATATTCTCCATTGTACTTGCAGTGGGCATATTTATTGTGCTGCCATATTATCTGGCTTCTTTTTTTCAGGGATTTGTGCGCAATGCGTCCCTGATGGCCATTATTGAGGGAGCAATCCGAATTGCGATTTTTATTCTTTACGTATGGGGAATCAGCCTCATGAAGGATATCAGAAGATTGTACCGCTATCACGGTGCGGAACATAAATGTATCAACTGTATCGAAAAGGGTCGCCCTCTCACGGTGCATAATGTCATGAGGAGTTCACGGCTGCACAGAAGATGTGGTACCAGTTTTATTTTCTTTGTGCTTTTTGTCAGTATCGTTCTGTTCTTCTTTATCAGAGTGGAGAATCCGGTACAGAGAGTGGTACTCCGCATCCTTCTGATGCCGGTGGTGGCGGGTATTTCTTACGAGATTATCCGTCTGGCAGGACGAAGCGAAAATATTCTGGTTCGCATTATTTCTGCTCCCGGAATGTTGATTCAGCGGATGACCACCAAGGAGCCGGACAGAGAGATGGCAGAGGTTGCCATTGCTGCTGTGGAAGCTGTGTTTGACTGGAAAAAATATCTCTATGAGAATTTCGGATATGAGGTAGATGAAACCTGGATGGACGATAGCGCGGAGGAAACTGCGCAGACGGGACAGCTTTTCGACGATGAACAGGGCGATGAGGTTTCGGAAGAAAAATGACTTACAGAGAACTCTATGAAGAGGGAAAAGGAGCCTTAGCGGCAGCGGAAATAGGTGAGGCAGACCTGGATGCCAGACTGCTTCTGGAGTTTGTCTGCGGAACCGACAGAAATACGCTTCTGGTATATGGTGACAGGGAAGTAACTGTTGAGGAGGAAACGGCTTACCGTGCACTGCTTGCCGGGCGTGCAGACAGGATACCGCTGCAGCAGCTTACCGGTATGCAGAATTTTATGGGATTGGATTTCTGTGTCAATGAGCATGTGCTGACTCCGCGCCAGGATACGGAAATTCTGGTGGAGGAGGTGCTGCGGAATCTCCATGACGGTATGCGTGTCTTGGATATGTGTACCGGCTCAGGCTGTATTTTGATTAGTCTGCTGCATTATT
This sequence comes from Acetatifactor sp., assembly GCA_016303085.1. Lineage (GTDB taxonomy): Bacteria > Bacillota > Clostridia > Lachnospirales > Lachnospiraceae > Acetatifactor. The sequence continues at coordinate 9,964 of JAEDMI010000064.1, read as the reverse complement.
CCAATAACTGTACGGGTGTGGGAGCTGATATTTCCGCAGAGGCACTGGAAGTTGCGAAGGAGAATGCCGGACGGCTGTTGAAAAAAATGTCCGCAGAACTGCCGGCGGAAATAGAGTTTGTACAGAGCGATTTATTTGAGCATATTACCGGACAGTTTGATGTGATTGTCTCGAATCCGCCTTATATACAGACCTCTGTGATTGATACCCTGATGCCGGAAGTAAGAGATCATGAGCCAAGGCTTGCATTGGACGGAAGTGAAGACGGGCTTTTGTTTTACCGGGAGATTGTGGGAGAAAGCAGCAGATATTTGAAGCAGGGCGGTATGCTCTTTTTTGAAATAGGATATAACCAGGGTGAAGCGGTAAGCCGTCTGATGGAGCAGGCGGGATTTCTGGAGGTTCAGGTAATAAAAGATTACGGTGGGCTGGACAGAGTAGTGTGCGGGACCCGGGGTTTTGAGATGACTGTTTAGCAACACGCATGGTTTTTGGTGATTTTGTGGTTGGACGCTGTTTTCCATAAAATCCCATATGGATAAAGAACAGCGCAGGAATGAGGAAGTTATGTTTGACAAATTGGAAGATTTATTAATTCGTTTTGAGGAGATTATGGGTGAACTTCACGAGCCTACGGTGACCAACAATCAGGAGCGTTTCCGTAAGCTGATGAAGGAGCAGAGCGATTTGACTCCTATCGTGGAGGCATATACCGAGTATAAAAAGTGTAAGCAGGACATCGAGGACTCTCTGGCCATGCTGGAGGAGGAGAGCGATGAAGAGATGCGCGAGATGATTAAGGAGACCTTAAACGACAGCAAGAAGCGCGCAGAGGAGCTGGAGCAGGAGATGAAGATTCTGCTGCTTCCCAAGGACCCTAACGATGATAAAAACGTCATTGTGGAAATCCGTGCCGGAGCGGGCGGAGATGAGGCGGCGCTGTTTGCGGCGGAAATCTATCGCATGTATGTACATTATGCGGAGAGCCAGCGCTGGAAGGTAGAAACCATGAATGCCGATGAAATCGGCATCGGTGGCATGAAAGAAGTGCAGTTCATGATTACCGGACAGGGGGCTTATTCCAGAATGAAATACGAAAGCGGTGTACACCGCGTACAGCGTGTACCCGAGACAGAGAGCGGCGGCCGTATCCACACCTCCACCATCAGTGTGGCGGTGATGCCGGAGGTGGATGAGGATATCGACATCGTCATCGACGAGAAGGATATCCGAATTGATGTCATGCGTGCGTCAGGAAACGGCGGACAGTGCGTTAACACCACGGATTCCGCGGTACGGCTGACCCACTACCCTACGGGTATCGTGGTTTACAGTCAGACAGAGAAATCCCAGATACAGAACAAGGCGAAGGCCTTCGCCCTGCTGAAAGCGAAGCTGTACGACATCGAGCAGCAGCAGAGACATGACGCCGAGGCGGAGATGAGAAGAAGTCAGATAGGTACCGGAGACCGTTCCGAGAAAATCCGTACTTATAACTTCCCGCAGGGCCGCGTCACAGACCATCGTATCGGTCTGACTCTCTATAAGCTGGATAAAATTATGAACGGAGACATCCAGGAAATTATTGATGCCTGCATTGCAGCGGACCAAGCGGCAAAGCTGGCAAAGATGAACGAATAGCTCGAACGCGACATCTCCGATTTAACGGAGTGGGTATCCATGCAAACTGAGGGGAAACGGTATGACGCCATCATCGGGCATAGTCTCGGTGGGTTGATTGCGCTGGAATTGGCGGCCGCATATTCTTTACCATGCAGTCGGATTATTTGCCTAGATACAAATCTGAAACCTGCGGGAACTTTTTCCGCAATCTGATGACAAAAGTGCATATGGAGAAATACTACGCACAGGTTGATAACATGATGGCAGCAGAACGCCCTTATTATACCCCAGCCCTGATACAATCGTTGTAGGAAAGATTTGACTACACAATATTGTTATCTCAAATCGATATTCCTGTTTATTTACTGATGGAAGACCGCGGACAAGCGGATGCCATCGAGCAATCAGCGACTTACATTTACCGATCTCTGCTTTGGATAAACTGCAGATTCGATTTGTGCCGGACTCCTGCCATATGCCAATGATTGAATGTCCGGAACACGTGGCGGAGATTCTGATTCAAATTTGCATGTATAAGGACTGAGGCTAATACATCAATTAGTTTGACTTAAAATTCTTTGTTTTTCCTTTTCCACTTCGAGAATGGGTGCACCTTCGGTGATACCCCACTCTTCAGTCAGGTTCTGCCTGATTCGGTCTAAACAGCCAAGAGCATCTTCATATTTCCCCTGAATTTCATAAACTGTTGCCTCACCCTGGAGAGCGTCGTAATATCTTGGCTTTGTTGTCTCTGCCCGATAGGACTTCTCGTAGTAGGCTATGGCATCATCGTACCTGCAGGCATCGGCATAGAAGCCCGCCAACTCGAAGAGAACATTCGGATTATCCGGGTAATCCTGCTCCATTTTGGCAAGTATGGTCTCGGCATCCTCGGGTCTGTGTTCCGCCAAAGCGATTCTGGCTTCATAAACAGGAATCTGGAACTCTTTTCTGTCATCCAGAGTTCGGTAAATATCCAGATACTTCCGGGTTTCGGCGGTTCTGTGGTCCAAGAGCAGGTTATCCATCAGATACAGATAATTTCTTGAGATTTCGGGATGGCCTATTACAAGCTCCTGATAAAACAGAATGGTCTTGTTGTGATTTCTGCAGTTCCAGTCGGCTATGGCTGCGCCTTCACTGGCTTGTAAGAGCCACTGATCCTCTTTGAGTTCGGGGTGAAGCCGCATGGCACGCCTTGCGTATTCACTGACTTTTTTGCTGTCACTGGTCACTCTGTGATGGTACAGGTGAGCCAAAAAGGAATAGATTCTCCCGTTTGGACGCTCCGGGTGCGCTACATCATAAGTCTCAAGCTGCTCTGTGAGAAAACGTTCCGTCTCACGGAAATCTGAGTCGGAGAGCTCTGTTTCATAATCCAGCATGTTCTCGATGCGATGCAGCTTCTGCTCCACGGATAAATCGAAAAGTTCATCGATTGTCACTCCGAAAAACTCTGAGATTTTCGGCAACAATGTGATGTCGGGAGCACAGACATCATTCTCCCATTTAGAAACAGACTGACAACTGACACCAAGTTCGTTGGCCAACATTTCCTGTGTGGCTCCTGCCTTCAGGCGAAGAACCTTAATTTTATTTCCTAAATTCATAATATGATTTTCCTTTCTGATACAACATTTTTTATAGAGGGTAGTTCTGACAACCGGTTTTGTTACTATCCGTCTTTTGGGGAATGAAGCTTCATTTCTTTGTACAGGATGATTATATAAAACTTTTCAGGTCAAAACAATAACGCAGATTTCAAATGAACTAAACCCGAGGTTGAACTGTTACATTGAGCAAATAAAAAGGATAGCGGGATGATTGTAGAGCAGATTCATCTGTGGTAAAATAAGCAGTACAGGAATTAGGCAGTGTTTTTCTTACGGATGGTTTGTGCCCATTTTAGGCGGCGGAATGAGAGGATATATGGAAATCAGGGCGTTTCTGGATTTTTTGAGTATTGCAGAAAAATTGAAATGTAACACAAGGCATTCCTACACTTCTTCCGGACGGCATGAGAGTGTGGCGGAGCACAGCTGGAGGCTTGCGCTGATGGCATATCTGGTAAAAGATGAGTTCCCGGGAGCAGATATTGACAAGGTCATTCGTATGTGTCTGTTTCACGATATGGGAGAGGCGGTGACAGGGGATATTCCCGCCTTTGAAAAGACAAATCAGGATGAAGCAGTGGAGGACAGGGCAGTTTCCCGATTGCTGGAACAACTGCCGGAACCCTATCACAAGGAAGTGAGCGAGCTGTTTCGGGAGATGCGGGAACAGCAGACTACGGAGGCAAGGTTGTACAAGGCATTGGACAAGCTGGAAGCCCTTATACAGCACAATGAGGCGGATTTATCCACCTGGCTTCCCTTAGAATATGATTTACAGATGACTTATGGAACGAAGGAATGCAGCTTTGATAGATACATAAATGAATTGCGAAACGCGGTGCGGAAGGATTCCGGACAAAAAGCCGGAATGGATAAATAAAACGAAGGTGATAAAATGTGGGTAATGTTTGCATTTGGCTCGGCACTGTTTGCGGGGGTGACTTCCATACTGGCGAAATGCGGAATCCGGCACACGGATTCCAATGTGGCCACAGCCGTCAGAACTATTGTAGTTCTTATCTTCTCCTGGATTATGGTATTCCTGACAGGTGCGCAGAGCGGACTGACAACGGTGGAAGCAAAAACGTGGGTGTTCCTGATTTTATCGGGTCTGGCGACCGGGGCATCCTGGCTCTGCTATTTCCGGGCACTTCAGTTGGGAGATATCAACAAGGTGGTACCAATCGATAAGTCCTCCACGGTTTTGACGATGCTGCTTGCCATTATCTTTCTTCATGAAGAAATCAGTCTGCTGAAGGTGTGTTGCATGGTGTTAATCGGTGGGGGAACGTTGCTGATGATTACCAAAAAAGAAGCATCCCATCAGGAAAAGAACAGCAGAGCATGGTTGCTCTATGCCTGCTTATCTGCATTGTTTGCCAGCCTGACAGCGATCCTGGGGAAGGTGGGCATTCAAGGTATTGACTCAAATCTCGGAACCGCCATCCGAACGGGTGTGGTGTTGGTGATGGCCTGGGTGGTGGTGTTCGCTACGGGAAAGGGACGGGATGTACGGGGAATTCCGAAGGGAGAGTTCTTTTTTATCTGCCTGTCGGGTCTTGCCACGGGTGCATCCTGGCTCTGTTATTACAGGGCACTTCAGGATGGTCTTGCCAGCGTGGTGGTTCCCATCGACAAGCTGAGTATTCTGGTGACCATTGTGTTTTCATGGCTGGTATTTCATGAAAAGCTGTCAAAGAAAGCGATGGCAGGGCTGGTATTGATTGTCGCGGGAACCCTGTTGATGCTTCTGTGAAAAAGTACTTGACCCTTCCCTAAGGGAACCCTTTATGATGAAAGCGTAGGTTGACAGTGTGCGCACACTGATGTCAATCTGCGCTTTTTGCGGATATCCGTATCAGGGGTTTTGGCTTGCCGAGTGGAACTGTATTTTCACTGCGGATTGTTTCTGTCATAAGGCGGAAGAGTAAGGAATGGAGGAAAATCAGATGGAAGAGAAAATGTATACTGCGGGAGAAATTGCCAAAATGGCGGGGGTCTCTCTGAAAACGATTCGTTTCTATGATGCTAAGGGTCTGCTGAAGCCTGTGACTCATTCGGAGGCGGGTTATCGTTACTATAACAGGAATTCGGTTGTGGCTCTCCAAAAAATATTGATGCTGAAATATCTGGGCTTTTCCCTGCAGCAGATTGAAGGACTGACGAGGGGCGAGAGCGGTATGAGCTTTGATGAACAGCTGCTCCGACAAAAGGAATTACTGTTACAGCGGAAAAAGCAGCTTGAGGAGCTTATTGAAACCATTGAAATTATGGAAAAAAGCGGAGAAACGCAGAGATGGGATTACCTGATTCGCTTGTTGAGTCTGCTGACGGATGAGGAGAAGGTGAAGCAGCAGTATGAAACCTCTGTCAATCTGGAGCGGAGAATTAATCTGCACGCTTACAGTACTGCAGAGCAGGGCTGGATGGACTGGGTGTATGAGAGGCTGCCGCTGAAGGCCGGAGGCAAAGTACTGGAAATCGGCTGCGGAACAGGGCTTCTGTGGCGGGAGAATATCTACCGTCTGCCCGAAAAGCTACAGTTGACACTGACTGACCGCTCGGAGGGAATGCTGGAGCAGACCCAAAGCACCTTAAAAGAATATGAAGGACTTTTGGCAGAGAAGGGGATTCGTATTGAATACCGGGTGATGGATGGGGATGCGCTTCAGCTTCCCATGGCAGAGTATGACTGCATTATTGCCAATCACATGCTGTACCATGTGGCGAATAGGGAAGCCTGCCTCGGAGCCATAGCTGCCGCATTGAAGCCGGAGGGTTGTTTTTGCTGTTCCACAGTGGGGAATACACATATGAGAGAGTTGCATGAGCTGGTAAGGGAGTTTGATGATAGGCTCGAAATGCCGTTTACATCAATCACAGCGGGGTTTCATCTGGAAAATGGAGAAGGACAGCTGAGAAAATTTTTCTCCCGGGTGGAGCGTATGGAGCAGGATAACGATTTGCTGGTAGACAACGCGGATGCCATTTATGATTATGTGTATTCTTATCCGGGAAATGCGCCGTGTATCCTTGAACGCAGGGGAGAGGAATTTAGACGGATGTTACAAGAGAAAATAGAACGGGAGGGAAGCATTTTTATTCATAAGTCTGCCGGAATGTTTGTCTGCGGATGGTAACAGGGCATTAAGCGGTAACAAGTGCTTCTCAAAGAAGGGAAAGGGCAACACAGAGTATCAATGTTTACTCAAAATGTCAAACAGAAATAAAATCTTTCTGATACAATGAACTTACGATATCGGGAAAGGGGGAACAAAATGCAGAACATAGAATTGCTGGTGGCATCACTGGAATATATGGAAAATCATCTGAGCGATGACATAAAGACAGAGGATGTGGCGGCAGCCTGTTTCTGCTCAAAGTCTACCCTTGAAAAAATGTTTCGCTGTGTGAATGGCCTGAGTATTCATGAGTATGTGATCCGCAGGAGGATGATGCTGGCGGCAAGAAAATTGTCAGATAATCCGGAAATTCCTATTTTGGACATTGCCCTTGAATATGGCTACAGTACACACGAATCCTTTGCACGTGCGTTTGAACAGATTTGGAACTGTAAACCATCAGAATTTCGCAGGGCGAAATATACTGAATTGTTTCCGAGGTTGAAAGCACCCCCGGAGGAGGGAGACGATTACATTATGCAGAGAAGACATGTTGATATCAGTGAATTGTACGATTTGTTTCAGGAGAGAAAGGATTGTTATTTTATCTGCTGCGATATAAAGAGTATGCTTTCTATTAACGCAATTTCCAGAAAGGCGGGAGATTTGGCGATTTTGGAGCAGATGCGGCGCATGACCGCAGCATCCGGCGAGGAGGATGTGGTGTTCCGTATCGGAGGAGACGAGTTCTGTGTACTCACCGCCGGCAATGACAGGGCTTATGCAGAGCAGATTGCAGAGAGAATTATTGCCGGGAACGGCACCACATTTGCCTATGAGGACAGACAGATTCCCCTGTCCCTCTATGCTACGGTGGTGAGCGTACAGGGCGGAGCAAGATATGAGGAGCTGTTTGCAAATCTGCACAATGCGCTGAAGGATTGCAAGCCTTTTCAGGAAGAAGAGAGAATGTAATTTCACTGTTTCAGGAGATAGACGGAGGCCTGAAATTGCCGGTGACGGGGTTAATTTTCCATGAATCATGCCGAAATATATGACATAAAAGCAAAGCGTGAAGAGAATCGCATGGCTCAAAGAAATCTCGCCAAAGATTTGAAACTTCACCAGGCAGCGCAAAAGGAAGTGCGCTGCCCGGAATGTCTGAGCGCCGGTGTGCGACAAAATGCTATGGAGGGCAAAAACATGGAAAAAATCGGAAACTACAGTGCGTACGGCAACAGCATCTACCAGCAGAATAAAACGGCAAGGAATGTAAAGGATTCCGAAAAGACGGATGCAAAGGGAATCGATACCGCGTCAAAGACAGGTGATAAGGTAAACTTAAGCACTGAGGCAAAAAATCTGCTGAAAGAGTTGAAAAAGACTTACAGTAACATGGATTTCATTGTGGCTGACTATGAGACTGATGAAGAGGCGGCAGCCTATCTGGCAAGAGGAACGGGAGAGTTCAGTGTCCTGCTGGCTCCGGACGAACTGGAGAAGATGGCGGCGGATGAGGATTATAAGAAGCAGAATTTGCAGACTTTAGATAATGCGCTGGCCAAGCTTGGCGAAATGAAAGAACAGCTGGGTGAAAGCGGAGAGGCTGTCAAACGTATCGGTATCGCAATCGGCGATGACGGCGGAATTTCCTACTTTGCAGAGTTGGAAAAGACCAACGCGAAGCAGCGGGACCGCATCGAAAAGCAACGGGAAAACCGCAGGGAAGAGAAAGCTGAGGCGGAGAAGAAAGCGGAGCGGGAAAAGGCAGAAGAATCTGCGGATGTGGTGAACAGGGCGTTTGGACAGAAAAAATACAAACGGACCGTAATCTATGCAGATTCCGTGGAGGAACTTTCTGAAAAAATAAAACAGCTGGATTGGAATCAGGTGCGGGAACAAAACGATACTCCCGCAGGAAGCCATTTCGATTTTACAGCATAATCGGACAGCCGGAAGTATGGCTGAATGGCTGTGAAATTTATGTGAACATTATTGTAAAAACCAAAGAGTTTTGGTACAATGACCCGGTGACGGTGTGATGCCCGTCATGGGTCATTGTTTTTATGCGGCACAAATAATATCCGGGTCTGTTACCGCTTGGAAAAACTGTTGCGGAAAGGTTCAAGAAGGAAAGGTAAGGGAACAAAAATGAAAAAAGCATTGAGTTTTATTTTGACGATAGCAACTGTAGCATTGCTGACAGGCTGCGGAGGAAAAGATAACAACGGCGAGGCAGCACCGGAAAGTACCGAAGTTGTGGAAAGCAGTGAGGCGCAGTCGGAGATTTTGTCCGGCAAGCATCATGTGGAGATAACGGTAAAGGATTACGGAACCATTTCCGTAGAGCTGGATGCCGATGCGGCGCCCATTTCCGTGACAAACTTTGTCAAGCTGGCGGAGGAGGGCTTTTATGATGGGCTGACTTTTCATCGTATTATTGACGGTTTTATGATTCAGGGCGGTGACCCGTTGGGAACCGGAATGGGCAGTTCCGATGAGACAATCAAGGGAGAGTTTTCCGCCAACGGTGTGGAAAATAATCTGTCCCATACCAGAGGTGCTATTTCCATGGCCCGGGCCCAGAATTATGACAGCGCAAGCTCCCAGTTTTTTATTGTGCATGAGGACAGTACTTTCCTGGATGGGCAGTATGCCTGCTTTGGATATGTAACAGAGGGAATTGAGGTTGTGGATGCCATTTGTGAAGCAGTGCCCGTTACGGATAATAACGGTACTGTGGAGAAGGCAAATCAGCCCGTGATTGAAAGTATTAAGGTGAATGACTGATATTTCAAGGCAATTGATGGTCAGAAAATCGTGAAGGCGCGGCATTGTGTACAAAATGCCGCGCTGTTTTTATGCGCAATTTTCACAAAAAGCATCCAAAATAACACAATTTACTGACATTTTTGGGTTTACTCTGTTAAAATATGGTTATAACAGTTATGGAGACCAGATGAATGAAGAGTGGAAGAAAGGAAGGTTTTTTGTGTTTGAGACGGGCGAGTACGTGGTATGCGGAAACAAAGGCGTATGTGTGGTGGAAAAGATTACAACTCTGGATATTTCGGGTGTGGATAAGGAGAGAAAATACTACATTTTAAAACCCATATATCAGTCGGGAAGCACGGTTTACGTGCCGGTAGATTCTCCGAAGGAATCCATGAGGCGCGTGCTGAAACAGGAAGAGGCCAGGGAACTGATTGATGCAATACCGGATATTCCGCTGTTGACCATAACGAATGATAAACTTTCGGAGCAGATTTACCGGGAATGCTTGAAAACGGGGAACTGCAGGGAATGGGTAAGAATTATCAAGACCATTTATCTCAGAAAGCAGAAGCGTATGCAGGCGGGTAGAAAAGTGACGGCGGTGGATTCCAAGTATTTCCATATAGCAGAAGAGAGTTTGTACGGTGAACTTGCAGTAGCGCTGGGAATGAGCCGTGATACAGTAGAGGACTATATAAAAAGGACTTTACATTCTCCCGAAAAAGTACTATGATAAGAAATCATAAGTTACATGCGATGAAAGAAAGCGTTGAGGAGAAAAGTAGGATTTGGGAAATCCCAGAGAGAGCCGCCCGTTATAAACGGTGCTGA
>JAEDMI010000375.1 GCA_016303085.1 Acetatifactor sp. | reverse complement strand
ATAACATAGTCTGTATCCCAGACCACACCGTCAACCTCTGTTTTTTCATAACGAATAGCGATGATATTTTCGTTGCGATATTCTTCAATAGCAAGCCACAGGGTATCGGTGCCGTATCTTACATTGCGTTCGCCATTCCATTCGATACCCTGAATAATATTCTCTTCGTGAGGACTGCCTTGATTCCATTCCAGAACCAACTGGATAAAGGCATCCTTTGTCATTGTATCATTGATTTCAAGCAGCGTAGAAAATAAAAGCATCTATCTTTATTGCCCTCCGTATCTCACGCAGAAAGAGACATAAGATTCTGTCTCAAAGCCTGCCCCTCAATTGGCACATAGCAAGAATCAACTATAAGTTCTCTTCCCAGAATATCTTCCAGTGCAACGGTCTGCCAGGTTTCCAACAGAGCCGGGTTGTTACTCAGAATCGTGTTGATGTTCTCAAGCATCAGCGGACTGCTCAGTTTATCAATCATCGCACGACCATCGGTAATATTTCCGGCCGAATCTACAATGTTTGCATGGGCAATCTTCCAGAGTTTTTTCTCACTGAGAAGTCGGAGGATAAACGCATCCACAAACTCTTTCTGTGCCTCTTCGCTGGTCATGTTTACGCTGTAGTTTTCATACGCAGCATCAATTTCATCCGGCACTGTTGACTTGGCGGCGGGAGAAGGAACAACTGCGGAACTCTTCAGCACCTCATCGGCCTTCAGAGTTTGTTTCTTCGGAGCAGATAATTTAGCAGCTTTGTGTTCTGCATATTTTCTTTTTCCGTAATCAACCGCAGCGTTAAAACCAATGCCTATCAAATGAAATACTCCATCGACCACATATGGAACAGCTGCCTCCGCTACACGATAAACAATCTGCTGACCAAGCGGGAGATCCTCGACACGTTGGGGTTCTCTTTCCACCTCAACAATCTCACGCTGAACAATGACCTGCGGCTCTGGAGGGACAACTTTAGTAGGGTCTTCGTCGACCACTTCCAAATCATAAGCCACAGCGGAGTAGGTGCCGTCATCACGATGGCGTCCACCTTTGCCGATACGGTCTCCGGTAGTATCGTTTCCGTCTTTATCTTTGCGTGGCAGTTTGCCTACCACATAATCAAAATCTCTATCTTCAGACAATGTCGGCCTCCTTAATCTCGATATGCTCAGAATCGTATGCCCCAAGGGGATATTCGGTAATACAACCTGTAACCCGGAAAGCACGACCACAAATTACGCATTCCGCATCATCGCAGTCAAACCAGTGCTGTGTTTCCGGTCCCATCTGACGTTCAGTGGTGCAATCATCGGTGCTGTAATCAGCAAGGTCGATTGCATTGGGTGCGCCACAGTACGGGCATTCAATTACCCGCTTCATGCTGACACCGTCAAGTTCCATCGCATCAAATTCGCTCTGGCTATTCAACTCGTTCAGCCGAACATTGATATAGTATTCCGACAGAGCATTTCGGAAAATTTGAGACTTCGGCTTTCCGGTTGCCTTGCTGCAATATGCAAGCATCTGGTCTTCCTCATCGTTGAGGCGAACCCGATACTGGTTGTCACGTTTATCATCTACAGTTGGTCTACCTTTTCCAGCCATGTCCTACTCCTTTTCGGATATCCATTTAATCTTACTACCCAAATTATACAGATTTCGACATTCCTTGTCAATGATTAAAGGTGTATCCATTTAATAAACTTTCTATGAACGACAAAAACGCCCAGACCGAAGCCTGGGTGTCACACTGTTATTCTCATCTTATTCGTGTATCGTAATCTCAATCCCGGATTTGAATTCCACTACAAAGTGGTCATCGTACACCGTGATCTTCTCAATCATCCTTCTAACCAAGGATTCGCTGTACTCGGTGACTTCTTCCGGCTCACTCTGAAGGAAAGTAACCATGTCAGCCATGCGCTGGCGAATGCCGTCCTTGTTGGCTTCCTGCAAAAGCAGTTCTTCCTTTTCCGCTCGGAGTTCATCAATCTCATCGGCAAGGGTAT
>JAEDMI010000374.1 GCA_016303085.1 Acetatifactor sp. | reverse complement strand
AATGCGTCTGGCTCAGCAGCTCTATGAGGGTGTGGATATCAAGGGTGAGGGTACTGTGGGTCTGATTACCTATCTGCGTACGGATTCCACCCGTGTGTCCGAGGAAGCGGAAGCAATGGCAGCAGAGTTTATTGGTTCCCATTACGGGGAGGCGTATCTGACGGCAGAAGCCTCCGAAAAGAAAAACAGTCAGAAAATCCAGGATGCCCATGAGGCCATCCGCCCTACGGACTTGAACAGGATTCCGGTGGAAATCAAGGATGAACTGCCCAGAGATTTGTTCCGACTGTATCAGTTAATCTGGAAACGCTTTGTGGCAAGCCGCATGAGTGCCGCAAAATATGAGACTACTTCCGTGAAAATACAGGCGGGAGAGCAGGTATTTACACTGTCTGCTTCTTCCAGAAAGTTTGACGGCTTCATGAGCGTATACATTTCCGAGGACGACAAAGAGGAGGAGAACAGCTTAAGCGGTGAACTGAACAAGGACAGTGAGCTTACCTTTGTCTCCTTCGACCCGAAGCAGCATTTTACCCAACCGCCGGCCCATTACACTGAGGCTTCTCTGGTGAAAGCCCTGGAGGAACTGGGAATCGGAAGACCCAGTACCTACGCGCCCACCATTACAACCATTCTTGCCAGACGGTATATCGCAAAGGAGAGCAGGAATCTCTATGTGACCGAGCTTGGCGAAGTGGTGAACAACATGATGAAGGATGCCTTTCCCACTATCGTGGACGTGAATTTTACGGCAAACATGGAGGCACTTTTGGACGGAGTGGAGGAGGGCAGCGTAAAGTGGAAGACTATTGTCTCCAATTTTTATCCTGACCTTGATGAAGCGGTAAAACAGGCGGAGAAGGAGTTGTCCGAGGTGACGATAGCTGACGAGGTCAGCGATGAGGTATGTGAGCTCTGCGGCAGACAGATGGTTATCAAGTACGGCCCTCACGGACGTTTCCTGGCATGCCCCGGCTTCCCGGAATGCCGGAATACAAGGCCTTATTTCGAGAAAATCGGTGTTGCCTGTCCCAAGTGCGGCAAGGACGTGGTCCTGAAGAAGACAAAGAAGGGCAGAAAGTATTACGGCTGTATCGACAATCCCAATTGTGACTTCATGGTGTGGCAGAAGCCCACGGGTGAGAAGTGCCCCAAGTGCGGTTCGGCCCTGCTTTCCAAGGGAAACAAGCTGGTATGTTCGAATGAACAATGCGGATATAACGTTTTGTCGGAATTGTCTCATAAATCATAAAAAAATAGAATATATTCGTAATTTATGCATTGAAAACAGTTTATTTGTGTGATACAATAAATCCATGGTTTCCGTAGGTTTGCATGTGAAGGACGGAGGAATGGATATGAGTAGTGTACAGTTGTTGGATAAGACCAGGAAAATCGGTAAGCTGTTGCATAATAACAATTCCAGCAAAGTTGTGTTTAACGATATCTGTAAGGTGATGCGTGAGATATTGAATTCTAATGTCCTGGTAATCAGCCGAAAGGGAAAAGTGCTTGGCGTTGGAAAATCTGACGGTATTGAGTCGATTACGGAACTCTTGGATGAGAACATCGGAGGCTTTATCGATTCTATGCTGAATGAAAGGCTGCTGGGTGTCCTTTCCACAAAGGAGAATGTGAATCTGGAGACTCTGGGGTTTGAGAGTCCCGATATCAGGAAGTTTCAGGCGATTATTACGCCGATTGAGATTGCCGGTGAGAGACTGGGCACGCTGTTTATCTACAAGTGTGATACACAGTATGACATTGATGATATCATCCTCTGTGAGTATGGCTCCACTGTGGTTGGTCTGGAGATGCTTCGGGCCGTAAATGAGGAGAGCGCGGAGGAAAGCCGCAAGGTGGCAGTGGTAAAATCCGCTATCAGCACGCTGTCCTTTTCGGAGATGGAGGCAATTACCCATATCTTTGATGAACTCGGGGGTATGGAGGGTATTCTTGTGGCCAGCAAGATTGCGGACAGGGTGGGTATTACCCGTTCCGTCATTGTCAATGCCCTG
>JAEDMI010000373.1 GCA_016303085.1 Acetatifactor sp. | reverse complement strand
CTCAAACATCTGGATACAGATCATGGCAAAGCACTGTTTCCAGCTGATTTCTTCATAGAAAAGGTTTCCTTCTGCCTGAAGCCGGTTCATAAAAGCATTTAATAGGCCGAACAGGAAATATCTCCTCTCCATTTTCTGCACGCTCGCAGACTCCAAAATATTTATTTCTCCTCTCTCCATGTACCTCCCTCTCTATATTATGTAATAAATTACCTTTTATATGTAATATATTACCTTTTTAGCAATCTGTCAATCATCGTATGGCAAAATCAACTATATTTCATCAAAAATCCTCAATCCAAGTTACACTTAAGATTGAGGATTTCCTTTTCTTCCATATTGTTACCTGCAGGTTATTCCCTATGGAAGTCTTACACCTGCTTTGATAGCCTGGCTTCTCACGAAACCGGCGGCCTCCCTATAGCTCTCATAGTCCGGAAGATGTTCCACGAAAACCGTCATATTCTCCCCCAAACTGTCACAAAGCTTCACAATCTTCTGATAATTGAGGCATCCCTTCCCGGGCATCACCTCTCTGATCACGCAAGGAAATGTTTCCTCCATAATCACATCCTTACAGTGCACGCTTTTGATATAAGGAGCCAGTTTTCTAAAGCACTCCTCAATAAACTGTTCTCTGTGTACATAACGTTCCGGGCAATTGATCATATTCGTAAAATCAAGATGAACACCAAAGCCCTTGCGATCTACATCCTTGATTAATTGCAAATATTCATCCGGCGAGGAAGGCACCATCCACGGCATCGGTTCGATTGTATAGCTGGTACGCACCGGATTAACTGCATCAATAATTTCCCGGACAGTATCTACAATCAGTGCATAAGTATCCTTTTGATAATTATCAGCACAAAAGCCGTCCCACTTTTCGCCTCTTGAACCGGCAATATTCACACAGCAGTTTGCTCCAAGTTCCTCTGCAAGAGCTAACTGATTCTTGCAATAGGTAATTGCCCTATTTCTCTCCTCTGTATTGGGGGAAAGCGGGCTGCACCATGCACCAACTTCGCCGATCACCATGTCATGTTCCTGTACACAGGCAAGATATGCTTTCTTTTCTTCTGCTGAAGCATCGTATTCTATTGGAGCAAGTACGGCACGATAGCCAAGCTGTTCCACCAGCATATACCATTCCTGCGGGTTTTGATATGTTTTTTCGATTCCTCCGCCAATCCTCATTGTTTTCCACCATTCTTCTAAAGTAAAATCAAATAAACAGTCACTGCTGACACCACAATCTGAATAATTGCAAACCGGAACACCGTCTGGGTATTGGACCAGCCCATCACCTTTCTCACGTGATCGTGAAGCGGTGTTCTGGTATTTTTCAAAATATAAATCTTAAATGCGCGGATCAGAGAAACCTTTATTAGTCCCAGCCCCCCATCCAGAATAAGTACAATTGCTACCGGTATGAACAAAATCGGACTGCCGCTCTTTAGCGCAACAATACTGATAAAAACTCCCATAGCACGACTTCCCGCATCTCCCATCATCAGTTTGCTCGGGGTCGCGTTGAACCACAAATATCCCAGGATACAGACCATAAACAGCAATATCAATGTATTAAAGTCACCTGATACCTTCAAGATATTGTCAATGATCAGAAAAGTGCCAAGTGTGATCAGCACCAGCGTCCCTGAAAGTCCGTCCACGCCGTCGGCACAGTTTGTCACATTGATAGATCCCCATACCAAAGCAACTATCAGAATTCCGAATAAAATCGGCGGAATCGTGAGGGATATTCCAAGCGTCGCCAGCTGTATGGAGCTTTCATGAAAGCTCAGATATGTCACCGCCAGAATTACTGCAACTGCAAGATCCAGGAGTCCTTTTTTCAGTTCTCCCCACGGATGTTCCGCTGCATCATCCATGTACCCCGTAAGCATCTCAGCCGTAACGAGGATCAGATAAATCACTGTTTCAAGCGTAACCGGAGCAAAAAGAAGTGCCGTTCCCACAAACACCAAGACAAATATGATGCCTGCTCCCCTTGGCTTT